>QKCN01000029.1 GCA_003245675.1 Bacteriovoracaceae bacterium
AAAAACTGTTGGCCGATATCCCGGAAGCGTTATTGGCCTTGCAGGTTTTAGAGCAATACAAGGATAAGGGAAGTTTTGAAATTGAAGGTGCGGAAGCTTTGCCGCTATTGGCCCGCTCTTTCCCTCTTCCTTCTTCAGTCTGCAATGAAAAAGCGGAGCATGTGTTTGCTCTCTTTTCTGATGGTGCTTGCCGTGGAAATCCTGGACCAGGCGCTTACGGATTTATGGGACAAGATAAGAGTGGACATGTCCTTTTTGAATCTTCCGGAATTGAGGTGAGCAGTACAAATAATCGCATGGAGCTTTCGGGCGCATTATTTGCATTGGTGGCGTTAAAAGAATATCTCTTGGAGAACAACTTAAGACCCGAAAAAGTGTTTGTTATTTCAGATTCTAAATATCTAATTGATGGAATGAAGTCTTGGATTCATGGCTGGAAGAAGCGTGGGTGGAAGAAAGCAGATAAAAAAGCACCAGAAAATTTAGAGCTTTGGCAAGAGCTTGATCTCATGACAGAGTATTTCCCAGTGATAGAATGGGTTTGGGTTAAAGGTCATGCAGGACACCCCCAGAATGAGCATTGTGATAGCCTGGCCAATCAAGCATTAGATGATTCTGGATTTTAGGTGATTAGGCGAGGGCTTCTTTTCTTTTTCACACTGTCTTTTTTAAGCATGGCAAGTGCAAGGACCAAGTGTCATCTCGATACACAAAAGCGTTACTATGTTTTTTCGGCGAGTCTTGCTCTTACTCTTAAAGAGCTTTCTTTGTTGCAAGCTTCAGAGATTCAATCAGTGACTTCAATTAGTAATCTTTCTTCGGGGGAAACTAAAGCGCATTTAGTCGGTGGAGGGCAACTACTTTCTCTCAATGGGATTCCTGTGCGAGAAGATAATGTTTTTCTTTTCGATGAGTCACGAGCTCTAGAACGCCTGATGAAACACTTTCCGAAGGGAGACAAGGTTCTTTTTAAAAATAGAGGATTAGATCCAGTAAGTGCATTTGAAAAGGGGATAGAGCTTTTAAAGCCTTTTTTGGTAAATTGTGAAGAAGAGATAAAGGCATTGCAGCAGCGCTTTTTTGCTTTAGCACAGCAGCTTCAGACGGCAAAGGTCATGCGCCAAAATCCACTTTTGTTTTTTTTGGGAAGTGTTAAAGAGCGATTGCCTGATATTTTGATCAACAGAGATGGCTTTGTTCTTTATCTTTTGGATCATGATCTTATTCAGTCCTATCCTTCATCTCTTTCCTATGTTGCTTGGTCAGAGATCTTGCTGAAAAAAATGCCCGCAGCAACTCTTTATCTAGGAGTTGAAGGGGAGAAGAGCTGTTTGAAGCTCAGAGTAAACGCTTTTAAGAAGAATTATTATGATATTTGTCATCGTTTTGCCCTTATCCCCGGTATCGGTCAGCTTCTATTTTTAGAGGAATTCCCTGAAAAACTATTCCCTATAATTGGAGTAAGTTCTCGAAAATAGGTTCCTATTTCTTTTTTATACTCCTTTTTTTTGTTTAGTTCTAAAAAATCATAAAGTTTGCTGCGGTGCGTCCGACAAGTTTGTTGTGCAGTGAGTTAACTGTTTTATGAACCATCTATCTCCTTGATGGAACGCAAACCGAGAGGCGGAACATCAAATTTATAGGAGAGAGAGTTTTAGGAGGTAAATATGAAAAGGGCCAACTTAGTTGCAACATTGGTACTGACTAGTGTTATTGCAATGCCAACTTTCGCAGGTGAAAGACGCGACCTGAAGAAAATGTGTAAGAATGAGTACAAAGTTTGTCGTAAAGGCGAAAGCCGCAAAGTTTGTCGTGTACAATTGAAACAATGCCGTGTTGATAATGGTGTTGCTTTTAAAGATGACCTTAAGTGGTTTGGAGCGAAAGTTAAAGACTTCGTGAAAAAAGCAGCTGGCGTTATTGACGTAAAATATGGTGTAACAGAGGATGTGGGAGAATACTTAAAAGTATCTTTCAAATCTGAAAATTTTAGCCGTGTTAATGACTTTTATTTTCAACCAGAAGGACTTCGTTCTAGTATCGAAATTCTTCCAGATGCAGAAGGTGTAAAAGATCTTGCTTTTAGAGTTTATCTTAACGACCTAGAAGACAATAGCTTGGCAATGCCTCTTCAAACAACTGAAGGAAGATCATTCCCAAAATTTATCGATGGAATTCGTTATGAGAGTCTATTCGGTGTACCTTTCCAAGTAGCAGGAAAAGAAAATTTCCAATTCTATCTTGATCCAGCAAAGAAAATGGTTGGTGTTTTCATGCCAGCACCACTTTCTGGTAAAATGATTCAGTTCTTCAATGATACAAAGAACAAAATCAAAATTAAAGAACTTGAGCTTGGTAAAATGATTCCAGATATCAACTCTATCCCAGCAAATATTAAGGTGAGAGGAGTTAAAGTTGGACGTTTCTACTTCTTGGCAAAAGATGAAAACGGTGAGAACTCTGGTGTAATGCTTCTTTTCGGAATTGACGAGTTGAAAGCAATTGCGGCAGAAGAACTTGCTGAATAAGAATAAAGTTCTTACAAAAAATTAAAACAAGGAAAGCCCCCTTCGTGAGAAGGGGGTTTTCTTGTTTGTCGTATGGATATTTTTTAAAAAAATTATCTAATAGTCACTATTGCTTGTGATGATAATACTTGAAAGATAATCTCGCTCCCCCCCCTGTCCTTTTGAATATTCGCTCCAGAAGGAAACTGTAAAGAAATTTTCTCCCGCCAAAAAAGATATTTCATATGACATTATGGTACCGTCGTTAAACCTGCCCGATACTACCTTCTCTAGTAGGTCGACATCATCCAACGTTTTGATATATGAATAGAAATGATTTGCTGTCATATCGAAAAAGCTTTTCTCTGAAAAGTTTTCCCCCGATTTTACCCATGCACCAGGAAGGCGATCACGCTTTGTAGAATTGTCAAATTGTCCATATAGGACGATTTGATAAACATCTCCACCATCAGAAATGTATGCTTCGTATTTCCCTTTAACATCATAAATCCAGCAGACATCTCGACCATATCTGCGACTTTCTTTCCACTTGATACAGGTTCCTCCAAAGCTATTTTTGATATCCGACTCTGTAGTCTCTAAAAGTTTGATATTGTGAGGAAGTCTTTTAAAGGGGTTTTCTGCCGAGAAAACAAAATTTGTTATTGAAAACAAAAGAGTAAAGTACAACATCATTTTCATAAAACCTCCAAAATTATAAATTTGTTTGGAGGCTTACTTAACAAAATATCTTGGGAATAGATAGAGGCCTGGATACAAATTACAGCGTTAAATTAAATAAAAGAACCTCCTTAGGATATTGAGGGGGATTTATTCAAAGATGAATGTTCTCATTCGAATTCTTTCGAGGATTCTATCAGTCTGGCCTTTATTCTTTAGCCATTGCTCCGCTTATTTGTATTATAGATCTGGTATTTCAGAATATATTTACTGGATACTATTTGAAGCTCGTTTAAGGATTGATCGGTTGTGAAACCTATTTTAATACTTTCTCATTCATCTTAAATCGTGGGGGATGAGTGCAATTTGCAAGTTATTTTTGTTATTAGGAAAATAAGTTCCCCTGAGGTAATGTTAGTTAATTCAGTCAGTTAAGGTGTTAGACTGTCTGAAAATCTTCATTTATTAACTTGCTCGAAATAATAGGTAGAGAAGATTTATCTTGAGGGCCTAAAAGGGAGTGGGGTCAATTTTGCCCCATGGTATTTTGAATACTCTTAAGGAGATAATAAAAATGAGAGCGTTTTCTAAGGATTAGAAAACAAGAGATGAAAAGGGAGTTTCACCATGATTAAAAGTCTAATTTTATTTGTATTTATTCTACCTGGCCTTGCTTTAGCTAGTAACAAAGTTGTTTATGGCGAGGATAATCGCCTTGATGTTTTTGAAGAAACCAATTGTCTATACAGAGAATTGGCACTATCTACAGCTGCTCAGATTCCACATTCTGCGCTTCAATCTGATGGCAACTATGTGGATATTATCGGTTCAACACTCGCTTCTCGCGGAATTTGCTCTTATGAAAAATTTGCTCAACAGATGACTGCTGCTCGTTGTTCAGGCTTTCTTGTTGGAGATGATCTTTTAGTAACTGCTGGTCACTGTATTACTTCAGAGACTGATTGTGCTAACTACTCTTGGGTTTTTGATTACAAACAAGAAGAAGGTCGTACAGGAATTGAAGTTTCTAAAGACAGTGTTTATCGCTGTAAAAAAATCATTGAGCGCTCTCTTGATAACTCCACCATGGATGATTATGCTCTCATTCGTTTAGACAGAAAAGTTGTTGACCGTCCAGTTCTTGATATTAGAAAAGAAGGCAAGCCTCAAGTCGGTGATGAAATTGTTGTGATTGGTCATCCTACAGGTCTTCCTACTAAAATCTCTGCTGGTGCAAATATTCGTGCTCTGAAAGGAAAATACTTCACCGCTAACCTTGATACTTTTGGTGGTAATTCTGGTTCTGCAGTATTCAATGCAACAACAGGTATGGTTGAAGGTATCCTCGTTCGTGGAGAAACTGACTATACTTATGATTATGCAAATTCTTGCCGCAAGGTTTACCGTGTTTCTGACTCAGGTGGACGCGGAGAAGATGTTACCTACATCACAAACATTAACTATCTCAAATAGTTCTGATATAATTATCATTACTTGAGAAAAAGAAGGCCTCTCTTTATGAGAGGCCTTCGCCATTTAAGGGAGTCAGGATCATGCTCATTATAAAAAATGGAACAGTCGTTAATGTCGACCAACAAATTACCAATTGCGATATAAAGATTGAGAAGGGGAAAATTGTTGAAGTCGGGCAGAATCTAAAATCTCAAGGTCATCGCGAGATTGATGCCACTGCCTGTATGGTTTATCCTGGTGGAATTGATCCTCATGTTCATTTGCATTTAGAAGTTTCAGGTACTGCCTCTTCTGATGATTTTGAGACGGGATCTCTTGCCGCTTTAAGTGGAGGAACAACTTCGCTTATTGATTTTGTAACCCCTAATCGCGGGCAATCTATGTTAGATGCTCTTTTTAAAAGAGAAAAACAGGTAAAGAATTGTCGTACGTCTTTGCGTTTTCATATGGGTGTTACTTCTTGGAATGATAAAAGTTTTGATGAGATGAAGGCGTGCATGCAAAAAGGGATTATGTCTTTTAAGACTTTCTTTGCTTATTTACAGACTATTGGGATTGGCGATAGAGAGTTTCTCAAGGCCTTAAAAGCGAGCAAAGAGTTAGGTGCTTTAATTACTTTGCATGCCGAAAATGGAGAGTTAGTTGAGTATCGTCGGGAGCTTTTAAAAAATGAGGGGAAACTAAGTCCTCGTTTTCATCCTTTATCTCGCCCTTCGGAAGTTGAAGATGAAGCAGCTGCACGTGCTATGCTTATGGCCGAAGCAGTCGGCTGTCCGCTTTATATTGTGCATACCAGCTCCGCAGGGGTGATTGAGGTCGCTCAAAAATTTCGCGCCCGTGGTAATAAAGTCTTTATTGAAACTTGTCCTCAATATCTCTTTCTTGATGATTCTGTTTATGAGCAAGATTTTATAGAATCGGCCGCTTTTGTAATGAGTCCACCCATTCGTCCTAAAGGGCATCAAGAAAAGCTCATTGAAGCAATGGGACAAGGTTTAATTGATACAGTGGGAACAGATCATTGTCCTTTTTCGGCCGCACAAAAAAAAGTCGGAGAGAACGATTTTACGATTATACCCAATGGGGCTGGAGGAATTGAGCATCGCTTGCTTCTTTTACATTCTGAGCTTGTGCAAACAGGCAAGATTACTCCTAAACAATTTGTCGCTCAAACTTCCTATAACACGGCCCAAATTTTTAAATGGAAAGGCAAAGGGGAGCTTCGTCCTGGTTTTGATGCCGATATTGTGGTTGTTGATCCTCAAGTGAAGACAATTATTACTGCACAAACTCAGATGCAAAAAAATGACCAAAGCATCTTTGAGGGAAAGGTTCTTAATGCTCAGGTTCGAACTGTGATTTTAAATGGAGAAGTTGTTTAATCTTTTCTATTTCGAAGATTGGGATTAAGCAATAGCCCGTCGGTGAGATTGATATTTCCCGTTTTTACTTTGTTGATTCCCAAGGCTTTCATAAAGCCAGAAACGAGAATGAGGTTGGAAACATCGGTAGGAGCATATTCTCCACCAATTTGAGCATCTGTTAAGCCAATATTTGTGTTGAGAAATTTATCCAACATTTCTAGCGTATAGGCTCCCTTGAAATTAATTTTTTCGCCAATACTGTAGTGGTGAACGCCGCCAATTCCGATGATTTGGGTATTGGGCGATTTAATTTTTGCTTGAAGTACTGGAGGAACACTGTATTGGGCGATAAGGCGGGCATCTCTTTGAGCCTGTTCTTTATTTGAAGAGGAGATTGGGTTTGGCGTTTTCTCTTTCTGTGGATCTTTATTTTGGACTTCTTCAATGATGTGGTTTTTAAAGGAAACAGAGGCGAGTTTTCCTTCATAGATAAGATATTTATCATGCCCCAAGTAGCTGGAAATTTGCATCGAACCTCCGCCAATATCCCAAACAACTATGTCTTTGAGATTTTTATCGCTAAAAGTCGATGCTCCTACAAAACCAATAATCGCTTCTGTTTTTTGAGAGATCACCCGAATTTGAATTCCTGTTTCCTTTGCGATTTCTTTTATCGCCTGTTCGCCATTTTTAGAGGTTCGAAAGGCAGAAGTGGCAACTCCGACGTAGAGATCAGGCTTATAGTTTTTGGCCAATCGCTTAAGTGCTTTGAGGGATGTAATCCCAGAGCTAATAATCTTTTTTGATAATGTATTGTCCTTAGATTCTTTGAGGTCTTGTTTGTAGCCGACTGCGCGATGGTCTTCTAAGAGAATCTTTTTGATTTTAAAGAGGCAGGTGTCCACTTGGGCGACTTTGAGTTTGGTTGTACCAGAGCCTATATCAAAAGCGGCTCGCGTTTTAATGCAGTCAGAGGCGAATGTTAGAGAGCTTAAAAATAATGTGATGATGACTAGTGCGCCGAGTTTCATGTGTTAGTTCCTCTTTGAATATTTTGAATCCGTCAATTATGGCCATAATCTTTCTTGAAGTAAATGAACAGCTGTCAAAATATTTGACACTATTTTTTGCCAAGTTATTGGATTTTAGATGATAGAATGGCCCATCTTTTGCTCCTTTCTTTACTGCTATTTTATTATTCATGGGGGAGTTGTATGAAGCCTTTTCTTTTGTTTTTTTTATTGAGTATTGCTGTGCCTGCTTTGGCCGAAATTGAAATTAGTTCTATTTTTTGTCAGGTCGATTATTATTATTCTGGTCCTTTTAGCGTAACTCGTTATCGCGTTCAGCGCGTGGAGAAAGGGAAGAATATTAAAGAGCGTTATAACGGAATTCCCACTTCGTGGAGTACTTTCACCAACTATAAAACCCTCGAAGATGGATTTAAAACTCGCCATGATGCCATTGAGGCTAAGCTCGTCTATCAAGAAAATGGAGATTGCAATTGATGAGGTTCTTTCTTTTCTTTGGGCTTATCTGCTTTTCACTAAGTAGCTTTGCTGCTTTGGAGAAGTTTATTATTAAAAGTGGTGACTTTGAAGCGAGTTTTCTTTTAAGTCCACTTATGCCTCAAGAGTATCGCCAGATGCTTAAAGAGGATCTTCGTTTTATTGCGAGTATTCCCAAAACGAATGTGGGGACCCCTCTTCATCACAAAGTTTTTGGAGGCCCTGTTTCAGGTGAAACCTATTTGCGCTGGCTAGAGCAAAGAATGTATCGCATAAAGTATACAGAGGCGAAGCGCTATGAGGCGGCAGTTGCTTTTAATCGTAAAAATCCCAATATCTTTTTAAGGGGTAACAATAAAAAGAGGCATTCAGTCTTTTTTACTCCGGCAACTTATTTTGATTCGGATAGAATAGAACGCTTAGCAACTATCATCCATGAAGCACGCCATACTGATGGATTTCAGCATGTGAATTGTCAGGAGCCTGGTGACTTAGATATGTATGATCGACTTTCTCATAATTTTAGTGTTGAGGGCAAAGCCTGTGATACAGTTGCATGGGGAAGCTATGGGGCGGAGTTGATTTTTAAGTTTAATCTTTTAAAGGCTTTTCCCGATTATTTAGGTGATAACTTTCATGAAAACGAGGGGGATCAAATAGTCTCGCGGGAGGCAAGACGTCTCTTAAATGAGGATCTTATTGGTCCAATGGTTCCTCTTTCTTTGTTTGATGCTGTTGGCTGGAATGATGCTATGGCCGTTGAGCGTTTCTATGAACAGCACCAAGAAAAAGGGGAGCAAGTTTATCTCGATGGCATTGCTCAAAGTCTTATTTTGGAGGCTTTGGATCATTCTTCTTATTTGGTGATCGAAAAACTTTATGACTTAGGTCTTTCTGGTAAAGCGATTTTTCATGTATTTGATATCAACTGCTCTTGGGTTTGGAATGCACATCTTTTCTCCTTTGAATTTCTGGAGCAGCTATTTGGACCAATTGGCGTTGACATTAACAAGCCTGCCGGTGACATGCGTAGAATTCTTCATTTTGCTGTTTTAAATTATCCAGACTCAAAAAATTTAGTCGAGCATCTCGTGGATTGGGGGGCCAATCCATGCCTTAAGAATTTATATGGAGAGAATGTTTTACAATACTATCGCCGCATGCAACAGCTACGGGGCAATGAAAGCAGTGATGAGTTTTTTAAAAACTTGGAAGACCTGCGCTCTGTATTGGGAACTTGTCCTACTCGCTAAAACGCTCTGTTGGAAACTGATAGAGCTCAACTGCCTCTATGCCATGCTTCCAAGCGTCCTCAGGCAGACCAGCTTTGGCGCAGACATTCGAAAGATATTCTTGGCGAGTCCAATTGTGTTCCTGAGCAATTTGGGGAAGGAGCAAGCCTTGGTGTAGCCCTTTTTTAGCGATGAGTCCAACTTTGCCCATTTCAATTTTCTCGATATTAGTCACTTCTGTAATTTCACCTAAGAGGCTGATTTCGATTTTGATGAGTTCTAGTTCTGCGGGACTGATTGGAGAATAGCTTGGATCAGACAGGGCAGCACGCAGGGCATAGCCTTCAATATTATTGATGAGAGGAGCATTTGAAGGTGATATTGTTCCACTATTTCCGCGCAAACAGCCATTGAGTCTGATCGTTACAAAACAGGCGATTCTTTCTTTCAAGATCGGAAGCATATTTTTAAATTCAGGAGAAGGTTCACTTTCTAAGCGAGCTTTAATCACGTGACGAGCATAATTGAGCAAATCTTTTTTGAGTTCGTCATTAATTTCGGGATACATTCACAAGCTCCTTTTCAAGAACGTCTTTAGTTGTGAGTAAGGTTTTCTTTGTTCCTTCTGCAATACTTTCTTTTAATTTTGCTTCAATAATATCTTTATTTAAAAACCAGTGGTTTGTCGATACTAGGTAATCATATTTTACTAATGATTTTTGGGGGCCTTGAGACTCTATTTCGTAAATTCCGGTCATTACATTAAAAGTGAGATCCTTTTCAATGATTTCTTTGAGGAATTGATGGCTTTCATCGTCATCAAGTGTGCGATGAATGACTTTAATTTTTTTCGGTGAAAATTCAATTGTGACTTTTTGATGACACTGATAATTGCCTCTTTTTTCAATGCGTCGCCTTGTGATGAAATTCTTTATTTGGGAGTTGTTCTCTAGCGGCTTTTGGAGATTGCTTTCAGCTTCAACCACTTCTTCGATAATGTTGTCATTAGGGTAGTAGCACTTTTCTTTTGAGGAAAGCCACTTTCGTTTTTCAGAGAATTCTTGATTACAGCGGCCTGAAAAATCGTAAAATGCTTTGGCAACTCTCTCCATTGGGGCATTGAATTCTAGTTCTTGATAAGCGCGTACAATGCGTAGATCATCTTGTTTGATTGACTGAATTTTTACGCCCTTTATTTCTTCTGCTGGGGGAAGCGATGCCTTTAGCTTTGCCCCTTTTTCTCCAAGGAAAAAATCATTGGCAAAGCTATTGTGTAATAGGAGGGCAAAGGCTAGGTAAATATATTTCATTTCATTCCTTTCTGTCGCAAATATTGTGGGTATTGAGGGTCGCAGCTTAGTAAATTTTCCAAGAATTATCCAGCATAACTTGGTAGTATTACGAGGGTTTTAAATTTTACGATAAATCTGACAAAATCTGTCTTGATTATTGGCGTTTCTTGGCCGTATAACCCGGGCATCCAACTGATAACTAACCAGGATTATATATGGCCAAGTTTTTGTTACTTATTGCTTTAATCATTGTTGCTGCCCATGCTCGTACAGGCATTTTCTAGACTTATCTTTTAGATCGATAAATTTCTAGCTCTCTATCATTTTTTTGCTTCTTTTCTCGTTTCCTTTTTGATACCTATTTCTACCCTTAAAAATATAGTTACTTTTATATTTTTCTCAATTTCTTATTTAGGAGGAATTCTTATGTACAAGAAGAATGTTCGTTGTAAGGACTTCATCGATTTATCCGATTTCACCACTGATGATATCAAAGGTTTTTTGAATCTCGCCCATGAGATGAAAAAATCCCCAGATGATTTTCGTGATTCTCTCAAAGGGAAAACTTTGGGGATGATTTTCAATAAACACTCCACTCGTACACGTATTTCCTTTGAAACAGGTATTTATCAGCTTGGTGGTGCTGGTCTTTATTTTGGACCTGGTCAGCTTCAACTTGATAGAGGTGAGCCTATTTCTGATACTGCACGTGTTCTTTCTCGTTATCTTGACGGTATCATGATTAGAACTTTCTCTCATGATGATGTTAAAAATCTTGCCAAATTTGGAAGCATTCCTGTGATCAACGGCTTGACTGATTACAGTCATCCTTGCCAAGTGATGGCCGATCTTCAAACTATGCAAGAAAAATTTGGAATGAAGCTAGATGGTCTTAATTTCACCTATATTGGTGATGGAAATAATATGGCCGTTTCTCTTCTTCAAGGCTGTATTAAAATGGGAATGAATGTTGCCCTTATTTCACCTAAAGATTACACAATTATGAAGTCTGCAGTTGATGAAATGAGACCAGAAGCAGAAGAAAAAGGCTGTAAGATCCTTCTTACTGACAATATTGAGGAGGGGATGCAAGGAGCTCACGCCGTTTATACAGATGTTTGGGCATCTATGGGCCAAGAAGATGAGTCTGCCAAGCGTATGAAAGCTTTTGAAGGCTATACTGTTAATAACAAAATGATGAGCTGGGCAGATAAAGATGCTATCTTTATGCACTGTCTTCCTGCTCACCGTGGAGAAGAGGTTGAAGCGGAAGTTATTGATGGTCCTCAATCTGTTATTTTTGATGAAGCCGAAAACAGATTACATGCACAAAAAGCGGTAATGTATTCTTTAATGAGATAGCATCTATAAGGTGCGTTGTACCAAAAGGTACGTTATACTTTCTCCTAAGCTCAGCATTCGCTGTCGCTCCTAGGAAAAGTGTTTCGTACCTTTTTTTATTTTGTATAGAGGATTTATGATTGCAAAAAAGTATCAAGATATTCTGAGTAAGGCAGAGCTTTACGTTTTAAGTTATCCTGGAAATTTCGAGTGTATGAATTTTAAGCCTATGGGCTTTGAAATCAAAGAAGAGAATCGCCTTTCTTGTATGAGTTTAAAGAATGAGCGTTTTTACGATCTATTGCATTCTTTAGATAGCCTTGCATTTGGTCCAGAGGGAATGCCTATGGATAAGTGGGTTTTCTATGACTGTGGCGAAATGCCTGGTGGAGTCGTTGGCCTTGGTGTGCGCGCTAAAGATTTGGGAGAAGAAGCGTTAAAAGAATACAAGATTGATGCCGATTATGAAGGTCTTGTTCCTATTTCTATGTATATTGCAATCCCTATGGCAAATGGTGAATGGTTTGGTCACAATTTATCGTCGGCCAATCGTGTCCTCAAGGAAGCAATGCCAGGTTTAGGTTTGGTGACAAAAGCTTTGGCATTACAAGTTTTTCAAATTCCAACGATGTTGGGCGCCACTCAGTGGGATTCTAAGGCCCTTGAAATTCATTTGCAGCTTTCCGATATGGAGCTTTTGAGCACTTACACTCCGGCCCATAGTTATAAAAACACAATGACCTACAAAAGCCATTATCCTTTGGCAGGACTCGAAGAGGCTCTTTCTGGGACAAAACGAGAAGCGAAGGATTGGGATTATCTTCATCCTGCTGAGGATGAGGCATTTTCTCGTAAAATCCAAGAAAGGATTGAAGCAGGAGAGCGTTTTAAAATTGTAGGACGGCCAATACATAAAGAGGGAGAAACTTTTTATCCCATTAAAAAAATATAATTAAATTGCGACAGTCAATGAGGTGAACAATGGCAAAATCAAATGTTTTAATTGCATTAGGGGGCAATGCCCTAGACGTTAAAGAAAAAGATCTACCCAATATGGGGATTGATTCTATGGATCAACGTGCAGAATACAAAGTGGCACGTAAGAGTATGGAAGCAGTTGGCGAATTATTGAAAACAGGGGAAGTTGGAGCATTGGTTTTGACTCATGGAAATGGTCCTCAAGTTGGAAAGATTTTGGCCCAACAAGAGCTTACTAAAAATCAATATCCTCGTATGATGCCTCTTGATGTTTGTGTGGCGGATAGCCAAGGTCGTATTGGGGCCAGTATCCAAAACGTTTTAACAAATGTTTGTATGAATAACGATATTAATAGAAAGGTTGTGACTTTGGTCACTCAGGTAGAAGTTGACCCGCAAGATCAAGCCTTCAAAAATCCAACGAAGCCAATTGGTTCTTTTTTTACAGAGGAAAATGCCAAGGCAGAAATGCAAAGAACTGGTGCAGTATTTAAAGAAGATGCCGGACGTGGTTGGCGTAAAGTTGTTCCATCTCCTCAGCCAAAAATTATCTTAGAAAAAGAGGTTATTGAAAAACTTTATGGCGAAAGCTTTATCGTTGTAGCTGGCGGCGGCGGTGGAATCCCCGTCATGCGCAATGAAATGAATGAAATTCGTGGTGTTGAAGCTGTGCTTGATAAAGATAGAACGAGTTCTTTGATGGCCAATGAATTGGGCGCAGATATCTTCATTGTTTTGACAGAAGCTCCTTTTGTGAGTCTGAATTACAACACTCCTGAGCAAGTTGATTTAAAAGAAGTGGGACTTGCTGAAATGCAAAAGTATATGGATGAAGGTCATTTTGCTGAGGGCAGTATGAAACCTAAAGTTGAAGCGGCTATGAACTTTGTTCGTCGTGGTGGTAAGAAGGCCATTATTGCCAATCTTTTCCAACTAGTTGACGCTTTTAATGGAAAAGTTGGAACACATATTGTGGCTTAGTCATGTATCATTTCGTTCATAAACGTATTTGTGTATTTTGTGGTTCTAGTAATAAAGTAGACCCTAAGTATTTTGAAGCGGCCAAGACTCTGGGAAGAGTTTTGGCCCAAAATTCTCTTGCACTAGTCTATGGAGGCGGAGGTGCTGGTCTCATGGGGGCCGTCGCTGATGCAACTAAAAAACACGGGGGGAAGGTTTACGGTATTATCCCTTCTTTTATGATGGAAAAAGAATGGGGCCATCAAGGAATTGATGAACTGTTGCAAGTCGAAGATATGCGCCAACGCAAAAAGAAAATGATCGAAGATGTTGATGCGATCATTGCGCTGCCTGGTGGTTGTGGAACTTTAGAAGAGTTATTAGAAGTAATGACTTTGAAGCAGTTGGGGTTGATTACGGTTCCCATTTTGCTTGTGAACATTGATGGCTTTTATGATCCACTACTTAAGCAATTTGAAAATTGTATTGATGAGATCTTCATGCGTCCCATGCATCGCAGAGTATGGCATGTTTGCACGAACACTGAAAATATCATTCAGGATATTAACAATGCTCCTCAATGGAAGAACGAGGACGGAAAGCTTGCTGCCATTTAGGTTTTGGTTTCTTCTATTTGCATCAAGTGGTTTTGCAAATTTGCACTGGTATTGGTCAATTTGAGTTTTTTCCTAATATTCTTTTTATGAGTACTAATCGTCGATTCTGAAACATAAAGCAGGTCGGCGATTTTTTTACTGGAATGACCTTGTTTGACGAGGTTACAGATTTCTATTTCCGTGGGAGTCAGGTTGTATTTTAAGTTGACCATCTTTTTATAAAAGTCGCTGGAAAGGTGTTCTAATTTGTGAAGCAGTAATTGATAATCATTTGCCTCAATTCGACTTTGGGCATGTAGTTGAGTCAGTGTGGGCTTGAGATCATTTTCAATGTTGAGCGCAATATCTTCTTTTACTCTAGAGCGCTCTTCTTCAACTCTTCCTAAAATTCCACGCAGGGTAATGTTAGCCTCATCTAGTTCTTTTGTTCTATCTATGACGAGCTTTTCTAAGTTTCTCTTATAATTTTCATTTTCCTTTTTAATTTCTTCTTCGCGTATTAGCCGCTGAATCGATAGGTGGACTATTTCCATGTCGAGAATGGGTTTTATAAGATAGTCGTTGGCCCCCGATTTTAGAGCTTGAATGGCCATGGATAAATCACCAACGCCTGAAATAACAATGGTGGGAATATCCTTCTTTTCCTTTTTTAAAATGTCTAATACTTCAAGACCTGTACAATGGGGCATTAGCAAATCTAGTAGCAGAATCGAATGAGATGGGTATTGTTTTAGCTTTTCTAAGGCAACCGTTCCATTTTCAGCAGCATGGACTTGATAGTTGTGTTCTTCTAAGTAGTCAATCAAGTTCTCACGAATGCTGTAGTCGTCATCGCAAACGATAATGGAATAAGTCTCTTGAATCATGCTTGCTCCTTACAGGGTAACTCGATAGTAAAACGTGCACCTTTGCCGGGGACGTTATCGGCCAGTAAAGTTCCATTGTGACCATTGCAGATAATGGAATAGGAGACAGATAATCCTAATCCTGTTCCAGCACCAATATCCTTAGTGGTGAAAAAAGGATCAAAAATCCTATTGCGTAAGTCATTGGGAATCCCGGGCCCATTGTCTTCAATCATAATAATAATTCTATCTCCTGCAGTCTTTGTCTTCAAGATTATTTGTGGTTTTTCTGTTGTTTTAAATAGTGCTTGAGTTGCATTTTTGAGGAGATTGAGTATGACTTGCTCGATTTCTGTATAATTGCAGTGCACGACGGGAAGCATAGGATCTAATTCTAATACAAAATCAATTTCTCTGATATTGTAAACTTTTTTGAGTTGGATATCTTGTTTTGCAAGTGCGAGACTGGCTTCTAGAATACTATTGATATTCCAGGGCAATTTTTGAATTTCATTTTCTTGGCGCCCAAAGCGCAGCATCCCTCTGACGATTGATGAAGCTCGCTCTGCCGCGTCTCGAATACTGTTGATGATTTTAGAAACACTGCGCTTTTCCATGTATTGACTGAGGTACTCAAACTCTAATCCCACTTCGTTTGCTACTTTTAAGTTATTGTCATTTAGAGGGTCAAGCCTTCTGTCGAGATTTTGGAGACCTTGCATGATGCCGCTGAGAGGGGAGTTGATTTCATGGGCCATTCCTGCTGCGAGGGAAGCGATACTTGTCATTTTCTCTGACTGCATCATCAATTGTTCCATCTGTCTTTTTTGTGTGACATCGGAAAAGAGAATCAGTGCCCCACTCGATTTCGGTAGGGGGTGGAAAGAGACCTGGCAGCGAGCATTGGTGCATTCTTGCCGGGGGCATTGAACTTCTTTTTGCTGGACTTCGTTGAGTTGGAAATTAATCCCCTGAGAAATGACAGGATATTTTCTGCGGATATTATTTGATTTTTTATGCTGTTCGCACTGTAAGGCTTTGGTATTGGTATAGGTCACTTCGAGATTGCTATCGATGCAGATAATTCCAATATCAATGACATTTAGAATTTCTTGCAAAAAGTTTTCTGTTCGTTTGAGTTCTTGTGCTGTTTCGTATTCTGTCAGAATTCGTCCTTCAACGATAATATATTTTACGGTCGTATCATTGGGGGTATAAGGTCGGGCCGAAAAGTCGACATAGACGAGCCTATTCTTTTCTTTATCAAAGTTGCGAGTGATGCAGCTGGCAATTTCTCCCTGTGCCGCTTTTTCAATCATGTACTTGATTTCCTCTTTTTCTTGTGGCGTGGTCTGATCCCACCAGGCACATTCATAAAGTTTCTTGTGTAATACTTCAGCTTTATCTTTTATTTTGACTAATTGTAGGGCCCGGTCGTTTACCGCAAGTAAATTGCCTTCCTTGTCAAGGATGCCGATGAGTTGAAAAGTTTGATTAAAACAGGCTCGATAGAGCTCAATATCCATTTCGTATTTTTCCATGCAGGATCTTCGGAAGCTCAATCAAAAAAGTTTAGAATTATGAGCAGTAAAGCTTTCTTTTCCTGCAGCTATTTTTGTGTTAGTTTGTCGTATCAAACAATTGATAAAAGAGGTGATTAGCCATGAATTTATTTGAAGAATTTTGGTCCTATGTTGTCATTTCAGCTCCTTATCTGCTTTTTGGTTTGCTTGTTGCAGGTTTTGTGCACACATTTTTTTCGAGGGACAATATTCAGCGCTTTTTGGGCGCCAATAATTTTGCATCGGTTGTTAAAGCTGCACTTTTTGGGGTTCCTTTGCCAATGTGCTCTTGCTCTGTTGTTCCTGCGGCCATTTCATTGCGAGAAAATGGTGCCAGTAATGCGGCCACTTCTTCTTTTTTAATTTCAACTCCACAAACGGGAATTGATTCTCTCTTTTTGACTTATGGCCTTATGGACGTTCCCATGCTTATTATCCGTCCACTTTCAGCTTTTTTGTCAGCCTTTTTGGCCGGTACTTTTCAGTTTCTTTTTAACAAATCAGCTTATCAAGCACATCAAGAGCACCAGGCAGAAGATCATTGTTGCCCCGCTTGTGGGGGAGCGCCGGTTGTGCAAACTCCTAGTCTGGCTAAACGTCTGCTTGATGGACAGTTATATGCTTTTTCTCGTCTCAGTGATGATATGTCTTTTTGGTTATTGATAGGGCTTGTCTCTGGTGCTCTTATTAATACATTTGTGCCTAATGATTTTCTTGGAAGTTTGGGGCCAATACAAGGGCGCTTGGGAATTATTTTAGTGGGCATTCCTTTTTATATTTGCGCTTCTGCTTCAACCCCCTTGGCCGTCTCCTTGGTTATGAAAGGACTTTCTCCAGGCACGGCATTGCTCTTTTTAATGGTTGGCCCTGCAACAAATATTACGAACATTTTGGTTATGCAAAAATATATCGGTAAACTTGGCGTTGTTATTAATACGACTTGTATTGCCATCTCTGCAGTTATTTTTTCATTTGTTGTAGATTTTCTTTATGAATGGTTTCAGTGGAGTCCTATTTGGAAAATGCAGCATCAACATGTGCATGGAGCGAGCTGGTGGATGCATGCTTCAGGTATTATTCTTTGCTTGCTTTTGATGAAAGGCCTTTGGAAAGAAAATATAAAACCTCATTTGGCAAAACAAAAGGAGCCATGTTGTCATGATTAGTTTTGCCGACGCTCAGAATCTTTTAAAAAAAGAAGTTTTTCCTTCTGGCGAAATGCAGTTTGTTTCTTTAGAAGAGATCGTTGGGCATGTCCTGGCTGAGGATGTGATTATTGCTCGCGATGAACCTCCATTTGCGAAGGCTTTTATGGATGGTATTTGTTTTCGTCAAGACGATGCCTATCGAACCCTTAAATTAAAAGGGCGAATTTTGGCCGGACAATCAGTTGCTCAACTAGAAATTGGTCCAGGGGAAGCTTACGCGATTATGACTGGAGCAGCTTTGCCGGCAGGTGCCAATGCCGTTGTCCGCAAAGAAGATCTTGTTTTTGAAGATGGTTTTGTTTCTTTTTCGACACAAGACTTAAAGCTCGATTGTTTTTATACACAGGGATCAGATCTTGAGGCAGGAAGTCTTCTCTTTAAAAAAGGGCACTTGGTACAAGAGCGTGATTTACCTTCTCTGATATTATCTGGAAAAGATTGTTTTTCAGTTTACTGCAAAATGGAGTTTGCCTTTTTAACTTCTGGAGATGAACTCCTTGGACCTGGAAAGAGTGCTCAAGATTTTCAAGTCTATGATACGAGCAGTTCATATATTGTATCTAAATTAAGGCAGTGGAAATCCCCTGTTCGCCACATGGGCATTATCGCAGACCGTCCTGACTTGCTAGAAGCAGCTCTACGGGAGGCTCTTTTGTCTTGTGATTGTTTAATCACTACGGGCGGTGTTTCAGTGGGGGACTGTGATTTTATCCCTCAACTTGTTGATAAATTAGGATTTACTGTCGTTTTCCACAAGTGGGCCATACGACCAGGTAAGCCATTATTGCTTGCGTTTCGCGATCAGGAAAATAAGCGACAGTGGTTTGTCGGCTTACCGGGAAATCCTGTGTCATCTTTAGTTAATCTAGAAGTGCTTATAAAGGAACTCGTGGCAATCTTCGAAAATAGAGATTCAGACCGTCGCAAAATTAAATTACCACTTTTGAACGATTTACTGAATAATGACTTAAAAAGACGGGCCTTTTTACCTGCTTCTTTAAGTGAAGGCGGAGTGATTCCTATTGAGTTTCACGGCTCCAACCATATTCTTTCTTGGCGACAGATTGATGCCCTTATTGAAGTCCCAGAGGGAAAAGAAAAGTTACTAAAAGGTGAACTTGTTGATGTACGATTCTTATAATCGCCATATTCACTATTTAAGAATCTCTGTGACTGATCGCTGTAATCTACGTTGTTCGTATTGTTTTGTTGATGAAAATCCCTCTTTTGTTAAAGAGGATGATTTACTTTCAGTTGATGAAATTGAGTTACTCGCAAAAGAAGCAGTTGCTTTAGGGATTAATAAAATTCGCTTAACTGGTGGAGAACCTCTTTTGCGTTCTGATATTGTCGATATCGTGAGACGATTAGCTCAAGTTGATGGTCTTACTGATCTTGCCTTGACTACAAATGGTCAGCTGCTTGCCGCTTTAGCTCCTGCACTTAAAGAAGCTGGATTAAAACGCGTGAATGTGAGTCTTGATACTTTAGATCCCGATCGTTTTCGCGAAATTACACATGGCGATGTTATGCGCACTATTGAAGGTCTAATGGTCGCCCGCCACGTAGGCTTGACGCCCATAAAAATCAATAGTGTGAAAGCAAATTATATTACAGCACAAGAACAGAGTGATCTACTTGCCTTTTGCCGCAAGCATGATTTTGATTTACGATTTATTCCTCAAATGGATTTAGAAAAGGGCACTTTTTCGATCGTAGAAGGGGGAGAGGGCGGCAACTGTCAAAAGTGTAATCGCTTGCGTGTTTCCTGTAGCGGTGAAATTTTTCCTTGCTTATTTAGCCAAGAAACTATTTCAATTCGCCAAATGGGAATCCGTCAAGCACTTATGACTGCATGTCGTCTAAAACCAGAGCGGGGCGGGAGTTCTCAGCAGGGACGTTTTTTCAATATTGGAGGTTAAAAATGAGTGATAAAAGCCTAACTCATCTTGATGAAAAAGGGCGTCCTCATATGGTTGAAGTCGGAGAGAAAATTGATCAGAAGAGAACCGCATGGGCCCGAGGTGAAATTTATCTCCAGAAAGAGACGCTAGAGCTCATTTCTGCTAATGCCATAAAAAAAGGCAATGTTTTAAATATTGCCGAAACGGCAGGAATCATGGCCGCAAAGAAAACATGGGATCTCATTCCTCTTTGTCATCCTTTGACCTTAACTGGAATCAAGGTCAAGGCAAGTCTTATGGATAATGGAATTGCCATTGAATCTTGTATTAGTTGCATCGGTAAAACGGGAGTGGAGATGGAGGCATTACAGGCAGTCAGCTCCGCTTTATTAACGGTCTATGATATGTGTAAGGCCGTTGATAAAGAAATGGAAATAGGTAGTATTCGCTTACAGGAAAAGAGAAAAGAAAATGTTACACTTTAAAGCTCATTCACAAGGAACTCTTGAATCAATTAATGTCTCTGAAAAAAAAGGTGTATGTAAAACCCCAATTCAGAGTGTCGATGTCGATGGAGAGGGGATTGTGTGCGATGCCCATCGCGGTAAGTGGCATCGGCAAATTAGTTTGATGAGTTTGGAAGATATTGAAGCCTTTAGTGCGGAGACCAAGCAGAGTTTTGAAATGGGGATTTTCGCCGAGAACTTAACTTTGCGTGGAATTCAATTTTCTGGAATAAGACTATTTGATCGCTTGCAAATTGGTGATTGCTTGCTCGAAATTTCTCAGTTGGGGAAAGCCTGTCATGGCGGAGCTTGTGCTGTTAGACAGCGAGTAGGCGTGTGCATTGTTCCCAAAAAAGGAATTTTTGGGCGAGTCCTTAAAACCGGAAAAATTTCTCAAGGCGATGAGTGCGTTTATTTTCAAAAAATTTGGAAGGCTAAAGTTGTAGTGATGAGTGATCGGGCCTTTGCTGGCGAATATGAAGATCGCAGTGGGGAACTCGCTTTACAAAAACTCCATGGATTTTTTGAAGAAAAAGGGTATTTACTCGAAACCCAAAAAGTTATTTTGCCGGATGAGCAAGATCGTTTGGAATTATACCTTAAAGAACAAATTGCAGAAGAAGTTGATTTGGTTGTGGTAACAGGGGGAACAGGGATCTCTCCTCGCGATGTGACTCCAGAAGCAGTTTTAAACGTGATGGAAAAAGAGCTCCCCGGCTTAATGGATTACATTCGTTTGAAATATGGGGCCGATAATTTTAATGCCCTAATGAGTCGTTCTCTTGCCGGTGTCGCGGGACATACTTTGCTGTTTGCCATTCCGGGAAGCACGCGCGCAGTGGAAGAGTACCTTAATGAAATTTTGAAGGCCTTTGAACACAGCTATGCCATGCTTAAAGGCCTATCACACTAAGCGGGGATGGCCCGCAGGTGGAAGCTCATTTCTAGATCTTGCTGATATTCAAGAGAAAATCGTGCCCAAGGGCAGCGATCCAGTCTTTTTCTTTCAATGGGAAGTCCAGTGCCTTCACATTCACCATATTCTCCTCTTTCCATTTTACGTAGGGCAATAGCAATAGAGTCGAGTAGGCCAATATCCTTTTTATTCAATTGGTCATAGAGAGAGAGAAGATCTTTATCTGAGGCTAAATCTAATTCATCGGAAAGATCATCTTTGAGTTCTTCTCCCCAGTCTTTTTCTTGGCGTAAGCGACTTTGGATTCTTTCTTTAATTTCTCGTTGAGTTGCGAGGAGCTTTTTCTTTTGTTTTTCTAGGAAGCGTGCAGTTTTATTCATATACAATATCCTTTGTTTTATTGTTTGACATGACAAACTATATCGCAAAACATAATATGAGTCAAAAAATAACCTGTTTGCTAATTTGCTGAAATAATTGGCCATAGTCAAAAAAATTTTAATGCTCAATATCAATATAAGGGGAACCGAAAGGGGCATATGATTTTCTTTAGATCGCAAACATTGCGTCCCTTATTTTTGAGCCTCATATATTTTGGCATATCCCTTCCTTTTTTGTTTTCTAGCGTTTCCGATGCCAATGTTGCTTCAATCGGATTGGCAACAGGTATTGCAGTGTATTACGGCCTAATCTATGGAACCCAAATCTGGTGGGGAATATTTTTGGGCGCTTTTGCCTCGCATTTTTTCTATCTTTTGATATCCAAGGGCCTTGCTTGGAGTGCAGCTAGTGGTGGAGGCTTGATTGCTGCCCTTTCTGCCAGTGTGGCATTTGTGGGGATTAGCTATTTTTTTAAAAGAAAAGAATTATCTCTAAATCTTATTTTTAGTTCGATTCGCTATTTTCTTCAGTTCATCGTTATTTTACTGTTGGGAAGTACCGTCGCCTCCTTAATAGGAGGATTTTTATTTATTTATGCCTCTTCTTTTTTTTGGGGCACTTACCTTCATGATCTTAGTATCTGGTTTTCTGGAAATCTTATTGGGTGCTTTTTAATGCTTCCTTTTCTTTTTTATCGCGAGGAATTAAGTAAAAATTGGGGACAAAAGGCTTGGCGGACTGAGCTGATTGTTTCTTTGTGCTGCTTATTTGTAGTGCTTTTATTGTCTATTTTTTGTACCTCCTTTTTGCCGGGAATTGAAATTCTTGTTTTCCCTGTTGTTTTTTGGATCGCGCTAAGGTTAGGAAGAGAGGCAGTAAGCTTTAATTTATTAGTCTTGTCACTTCTAGCTTCAGTTGTCACTATTTTGGACAAGGGGCCTTTTGTTCATCATTCTCCATATTCTTCATTTTTTTCGTTGCAGCTCTTTTTGGGAGGTCTTTGGATATCTTCTTTTCTCTTTGCAATTCGCAATCATGAGTATCAAGAGGAAATTGAGGAACGTACAAAACGCAATCGCCAAGCGCGATACCTTAGTTCATTATTGGCCGATCGAGTGATTGATCGCAATGATGCACTGGAGAAGATCAATCAAAAATTTGTGTATTATTTGGAACATTTGCCTTTGGGATATTTGGAATTAGATTGTGATAAAAAAATTATCGCGTGGAATCCTCAGGCTGAAAAATTTTTCGGTTATACTCGGGACGAAGTTTTAGGGCAGAATATTGTGGAGCTTCTTGTTCCTCCTCAGGCGCGCCAAAAAATGTATGAGCTTGTTGATTCTGTAATGCGCAATGGTGTGTATAAAGAATATGTTGATGAAAATTTGACTAAGAGTGGTGAGATTATCGTTTGTGATTGGTATAATACGCCTCTTTTTGATAAACAGGGAAATCTCGTTTCTTCAATGTGTCTATTTAGAGATGTGACTTCGCAAAAAGAGTTTGAAGATACTTTGCTGGAATCGAAGCTAGAGGCTGAAACGGCCAATCGCTCAAAAAGTATTTTTCTCTCTAATATGAGTCATGAAATCAGAACTCCCTTGAACACCATCATCGGAATGGCCGATATTCTTAAAAATTCTTTAAAAAACCAAGAAGACAAGCTGTTTGTCCAGTCAATCTATGATTCCGGCGAGGCGCTTTTAAATTTAATGAATAATATTTTGGAAATATCAAAAATTGAAATGGCCCAAAATTTGACTGATTTGCGTCGTTTCCGTTTGGCAGATCTTATTCAGGATTTGACATCGATTGTAGGCCCCAGGGCCCTGAGCAAGAGTCTCAACTTTCATACGACTGTTGATGAAAAGATTCCTTGCGTGATTTATTCCGATCCTCTGAGGCTAAAGCAAATATTGATTAGTTTGATTGATAATGCAATCAAGTTTACAGAAAAAGGAAATATTGAACTTTCAGTTACTTTGCAGCCAGCGGAACGTTCAAATTCCTTGTTGTTGAGTTTTAAGGTTATCGATAGTGGTGTCGGTATTGCCGAAGAAGACTTGCCGCGTTTGTTTAAACCTTTTCAACAACTTGATGATTCCTTGACCAAAAAGTACAACGGATCAGGACTAGGGCTATTTTTATGTAATATGTTTGTGAGGCAATTAAATGGCACCTTGTCCGTTCGGAGCCAGTTGCAGCAAGGGTCTACTTTTGAATTTTCTCTTCCGATTCCAGAAGGGGCATTATTTAATTCTGAAGAGGAAAAGAGGGTTGATACTGCAATGGACTCATTGGATGGGGTGAGTAAGAATCTTCGCGTTTTACTTGTAGATGATTGCTGTGAAAACCGTGAGCTTATACGGCTCTACTTAAGGGATTATCCTTGCGTGCTTCAGGAAGCGGTGGATGGAGAAGAGGCATATTCCTATTACAAAAATAATATTTTTGATGTTGTGCTCATGGATATACAAATGCCTGTAATGGATGGTTTAACCGCAACTCGTTTAATTCGTGATCACGAAAAAGAAGAAAAGAAAAACCCGGCAACGATTATTGCGCTAACTGCTTATGCTATGAAAGAAGATCGCAACAAGAGTCTTCAAGCAGGGGTCACGGCCCATGTGACTAAGCCTATCAAAAAAGTAGAGTTATGGAATATTTTAAAAAAGTATTCTCATATTCCTAGTTCTTCTAAGTAGTCAGTTCCATTTGCATTGTGACATTTTATAGGAAATCCTCTTAAGAGGCGCTGAATAGCTTCTTTTTGTTCTACCGTGCCTCGCTCTTTCAAAATCCCGGGGTCAGAATAAATGATTTCAATAATTCCAGCTTGTAGCAAATGTTTAAGACAGTTGTCGCAGGGACCATGGGTAACATAGGCTTTGCAACCTCTAATAGAGCGCTCGGCAAAGATAAGAGCATTCATTTCTGCGTGAATGGTCAGCAAATATTTCATCGGACGTTCTGTGGTCATAAATTCTTCGTCACAGCCTGAAACAAAGCCATTGTAGCCAAAGGAGACTGGGCGATTATCTTGAGTGACAATGACGCATCCCACTTTTGAAGAAGGGTCTTTTGACTTTTTTGCAACTTCTGCCGCAATATTGAGAAAGTACTCATTCCAATTAATGCTCATTTTGTCCCCTTTGCTTGTTGATGGCCATTCCTATTTGCTTTCACTTACGGTAGCATAATATAAACACATGTAGAGGCCTTTCAGTTATTTTTATGAAAAATCGCGAATACTCACTATTTTTACTTTCTATTATCATATTGTCCTTTTTGTTGGGATCATGTGCTCGCTTTGAGATTAAAGAGCGCCAACAGGCACTACGCAAGCTATCACAAGCTCCAGCATTAAGTGATGATTTGTCTCTAGAAGGCTTTGTTAAAGGGCTAGAATCTGAAATTTTCTTTTTGCAGAAGAAGCGACCAGATTTTCTTGATTTTCAATTTGGAGAAAGAGAAATTAGTGTAGAAGAGTATTTGTCTTCTCTTGAAAAGCTACTTGTCGTTGCAAAAAGCGCAAAAGATATGGAGCAATGCTTTTCTTATATTCAGGAGCATTTTGATTTTTATGAAGTTTATGGGCGAGAGCAGTGGGGCGAAATTTTACTTACCTCATATTACGAACCTGTCTTTGAGGCTTCCCTTTCTCCTTCAGAACGTTTTTCTATGCCAATTTATCGCCGTCCTGATGATTTAGTTGAATTAGACACTGAGGCTTTTGAAAAATTTATGGAAGGAAAAATTGAAGGCGAACTGCCTTCTCCGCTTTATGGAAGACTTTCTGAACAAAAAAGCATTCGCAATCTTCCTCTCATTCAACCTTATTTTTCCCGCCGCGAGATTGACGAAGAAAAAAAGCTTGCCGGTAAAAAGCTTGAGATTGCCTATGCTGATCCCTGGGATGTTTTTTTGTTGCAAATTCAAGGATCGGGTTCCTTGCATATTGGACGCAAAATCGTTCGACTTGGCTATGCCGCTCAAAATGGGCATAAGTATTTTTCCATCGGTAAACTTTTTACTGACATTATTCCGCCTCGGCAGATGAGTTTGGAAGGATTAGAAAGGGTCTTATTTTCTTTATCTGAGCAAGAGCGCATGGATGCTCTTTACCAAAATGCCAGTTATGTCTTCTTTAAGGAAATAGATGGGCGTCCTATGACGACTTTGGGGACTGAGGTTATTGATGGACGAACTTTGGCCACTGATATTCGTTTTTTTCCTAAAGGGGCCCTTGCATTTCTCAGCTTTTCTAGGCCATTACTTAGCCCCGATGGAGATAAAGAATCTATGGAGCGAGCTTCGCGTTTTGTTTTTGATCAGGATACCGGCGGGGCCATTTATGGACCTGGCAGGGCCGATCTTTTTTGGGGGAGAGGTGATGAAGCGAGGATTAATGCTGGTCATGTGCATGGTAAAGCCAACTTATATTATTTAGCCCCACGCCTTTAGGTCTACTTTTTCCCACTATCCCCGAGTACTCACATCAGTTAAACTAAATTGTTAACCCTAAGTCTAGGAAGGACTTATGATCAAATTTTTTCTGCCCTTTATGCTCCTCTGCTATTTTGTTATGAATGCTCACTCTCAAGAAACGACGACAGCTTCAGGTTACGATAAAGCCGGGGTTAGTTTTGTCCACCTTTTTGAGTGGAGTTGGGTTGATGTGGCCAAAGAATGTGAGCTTTATTTAGGCCCCTCTGGATACTATGCAGTACAAATTTCACCTCCTCAAGAACACCTCAATAACAGTGCCTGGTGGGCACGTTACCAGCCAGTTAGCTACAAATTGGGATCGCGAGGTGGAACGGAAACCGAATTTAAAGACATGATTTCTCGTTGCCATAAGGCCGGCGTTAAGGTTTATGCCGATGTGGTTATCAATCACATGACCAGTACTTCAGGCAAAGGATCGGCAGGAACAACGTTTTCCAAATTTTCGTATCCTGAGTATAGTCGTTCTGATTTTCATTCTTCGTGTGCGCTAAATGACTATCACAATCGCTGGCAGGTACAAAATTGTGATTTGGTGGGACTCGCTGATTTAAAAACGGAAGCAGAAAAAGTTCAAAAAACAATAGCCGCTTATATTAATAAGCTGATTGAACATGGAATTGATGGCATTCGCATTGATGCTGCAAAACACATTCCCAGTACCGATATTGCGGCCATTAAGCAAAAACTTAAAAAAGATATTTTTGTATTTCAAGAAGTCATTGACTATGGCAATGAGCCCATTAAGGGGGCAGAGTATCTTGGTAATGGCATGGTTACAGAGTTTCGTTATGGGAGTGATTTAGCTCGGATTTTTCGTGAAGGGAAGTTGAGTTGGCTTCAGACATTTGGTGAAACTTGGGGAATGCAAAAGAGTCAGGATGCCGTTGTCTTTTTAGACAATCACGATAACCAACGTGGACATGGAGGCAATGTTCCTGTGCTTACACACAAAGAGGGAAGACTCTATGCTTTGGCCCATGTTTTTGCTTTGGCCGTGCCTTACGGATATCCTCGCATCATGTCTAGCTATGGTTTTAATGGGGGAGATGATCCTCCGCCCTCTGTCCCTGTGCATACTGCGGCCGGTTTAAATTGTTATAAAGAATGGATGTGTGAACATCGTTGGAAAGTCATCGTCAATATGATGCGCTTTCGACGTTTTACCGCCTCGGCTTCAACCATTAATAATTGGTGGAGTAATGGCAATAACCAAATTGCTTTTGCGCGTGGAAAATTAGGATTTGTTGTTATTAATCGCGAAAATCAAGAATTGAAAAAATGGTTTTATACCGGTCTGCCTGAAGGGAAGTATTGTAATGTGGTCAAGGGATATATGCAAAATGATCGACGTGGATGTTCTGGAGAAGTTATCTATATTAACTCACATGGTTGGACGGAATTTAAGGTTCCGGCCATTGATGCCGCAGTTATCCATCTTGGAGCGAAATTAAAATAGGGTGTTCTGCCCTTTCATCAAAAAAGCGAAGCGCTTATGAAACGCTTCGCTTTGAAGTATGACACAATAATTAGAATCTAAAAACGGCCCCAAAGAAAAACTGCCATCCGCCGTTGACAGAGTTGTCAATGCGGTGGGTATTATCTCTGACAGAGTAGATGTTATAGCTAGCTTTTCCCATAAGTGCAAAGCGCTTATTGATATTGAATACAATGGACAAATACAATTGATCCTTTGACCATCTCTCTAGGTAGCTTGTATAGCTTTCTTCATAGCATGAAGTATAGCCACTGTAGTAGTAATCATCGTAATAGTAATCGTCATAATAATAGTCATCGCAAACCATTCTGCCGGAAGAGTGAGTAACGGGTACGGCACGTGCGACATCATGAGCATAGCCTAGTTCAATTTTAACTTTATTGAATAGTTCTAGACCTGCTTCAATGGAGAAGTGCCCTCCAGTTCTGCCACTTCCCATACTGGCGCCATCTGAGTGGCGAGTTGAAGCAACACCCAAAGACAGCATGTCCATGGCCGTTTCAAAGGAGAGTCTGACATTATCATCAATTTGTACTTCGCCACCAAATTTGACTCCAATAAGAGATATGCGTAGATGCTTCTCCATATCAATGGCAAGATCTCTTTGATAGTTCACGTTTAGGAGGTTCGCTTCAATCCAGCCTTTGGCCATCTCTGTATTGATTAAACTAAGACCAGCTCCCAGTGTTCGTAGGGAGATTTCAATTTGGTCTAGACTTGTTCCACCTTTCATATCAAGGTCTGCCGCAACGAGGTAGAGGCTATCTTCGGGGTCTCCGAGTCGGTAGTCTGCTTCTACCAAAAAGAGAACTTCTGCTTTAGTTCCTCCGCCTACGCCAATTTTAATGTCGGGCATGCCACGACCATCTTGGGCAAATAGGGAGAGAGAAAGTAAGCAGCTAGCGATAAAACTTAAAATTTTCATAACAGCTCCTTTTATAAGATCCTATTGAGATTCAAAATTGAAAGCGATAATATTTTCTTTAGATCATTTGCATTATCTAGGCGTGATTGCTTGATTGACTGAGAGGTAGAATGGAATTCAGGGAAAATGGTGCGAACAATTTTTTCTTGGTTCACTTCATTGCAGAGAAATCCATCGGCCTGGAGATCTTCAAAACAGAAATTAAAGTCGCGTGTTAAATAGTATTTTTTCATTATTTTAAATAGGGTGAGACGAAGCGCTGCATTTTGATATTTTTCTCTCACTTGCGCCAGTAGAGCATCATATATTTTCCGATCAGAAAGAGGTGGCATACCCTCTCTTTTGATTGCATCATAGTGGTCTTTGATTTCATTATAAGAAATAATGCCAGAGGCTTCTCGGTTTAATTCGGGGGCCAGGCGGGGAATTTGTCGTCTGATGGCCCAGGCGCGATAGATCTTTTTTTGTTCTGTTTTTAGTTGAGCCTTAATTTCAGTTTCGAATTCACGCCAATTTTCTGGTAGCTTTTCAAAATAAAGGGAGACTTTGCGCCAGGCAGGGAGATTCAATTTGCTGGTATTATCATTAAGTATTTTGCAGGTGTAGCGGAATTCTCCATCGCAATAGTCAAAGGCAAAGCTTAAGTTGAGGTCTTGATCCTGCACCACACTTTTTAGTAACTCAAAAAGTTCTTGATTGCCATGCTGGAGACTTCCTTGGTGGTTGGCCGGGATTAGTCCTTTTTGAATGGCAAAGGTTAAAAGAGACGCTCTGAGAAAGTATTGAGTCCTGCGTTCTAGTTCTATTTCCATCTGATCTTTGACGTCAAGAGTTTCAAGGTCGAGGACCTTTGCTGCCACGGCCAGTGCGTAAGATAGTTGGTAATCATTATTTATTGTTAAGATAAAGGCATTTTCTATTTCTTGAAGACTAGCCTCCGGATTGCGCAATTTATAGAGCATTGAGAAGCTATTTTTGGATATGTTCTGACTGATTTTAAGAACATCTTGGCCATTAATTTGAAGTTCTTTTACTGGCAGCTTTTGAAGCGCTGGAGAGTTTGCCCAAAAATATGAAAGATTGTAATCGGCCCAAAGAGGCTTCTCCTGAGCGATGACAGAAAAACTAAAAAACAGGAATGTAAAATAATATACAATTTTTTTCACTTTCATCCTCTTCATTCGCTCTATTGGCATTCCGGAATGGTTGTAAATTGGTAATTAATCCAATTGGCAAACCATGTCGTTAATTGTTGATCTGGATAGAGTTGAATGGCATAGGCCGTGCGCGAATTAATACGCAACAGGCGAGTTAGATGCCAGCTAAAACTCTTAATTCCCAGTGGATGGACATAAACAAGTGTTCCTCGAAGGAAATCATTGCTAAGTAGCTCTCTAATTTTTAATACAACATAAGCACTTTGTTCTCCGATGAGATCAGAAAGAAAATCTTCTTCAAAAACATATTCGTAGTCTTTTCCCCAAAAAATTTCGGGTTGGAAAAGTTTGTTGCGTACTTCAGCTCGTAGCAATGAACTGAATTTCCAGGCTTCGAGTGCAATGTCATTGATTTCATCGAGTGATCCTTGCTCGGCAAGTTCTTTTCCTGCAGCCTGAGAAGCATGAACAATCATAAAATTTTCATTGCGGTCTGCAGGAGAGTCTAGGTAATCTTCTCCGCGCAAATTATGAATGGCCCCACCCATTCCATTCCAAGCTGCTGCACCATAAGAGGCAAGCTTACTCAAATTAGAGTCTTCGTAAGAACCTTTATTTTCTTGGAAGATTTCATGCCCTTCAAATTGTTTTAACTGGCTCCAGGGGCCAACGATTAGATTCTTCTTAAAAAGAGAGTTAAAAGCTTTTTCCCCTAAAAATTCATATTGAGCCGCAAAGCCCATGACCTGAAGGCCAACAGCACATTCCGTTTTGCAGCTACCAGTATAAAGACAGTCCATGGCATCGGAACAGCTATTGCGTGGAGCATAGCAACTGCCGCCGACACATTTCCACTCCGATCTTGGAAGTTCGACAAAGGCATTGCCATCTGTGAAGCGGTAGTATGGGTTTTTAGCGAGCTTGATTGCTGCATTTAAAGTGGCTTCTTTCAGCTTTTGCTTGTAACCGCAGCGAGAAGTCATTGAACCGAGCAGTTCCATGAGCTTATCAGACAATTCAATTTTTTGATTGGGAAATTGAATCTGCAATTCACCCTCATCCCAGCTTTCTTGCAAATTTTCGTTATCACAGGGATTGCCATCATTATAATGAATGGTATCAGTGTTATTAAAAATTTGGGTTTTCCAGCCTGCGGCTTGAAATAGCTTGCTGGCGCACTGAGCTGAGATAATAGAATTTTCGGCATGGGCCGATATCAAAAAACTAAAGACTAAGATAGAGAGAGTGAGTTTTTTCATGATCTAATCCACCATTTGTTTTTGTATGAAATATGAATGAGGGAATTATAAGGGAAAGGCTTGCGCAGTGCAGCAACTACTTAAGTTTGTGTAATTTTTACAAAGTTTAATATTATGAAACTATTATGGGTTGTTAAGGATGATTTGCTGGACCTTTTAAATTTTTAGCGTTAAGTTCAAGCTATTCCAAATATCAGTTTTAACATTCACTAAAAAAAAGAGGGACAATGGATCAAGTGCTTCTGAATTCTATTTTGACGTTAAGTGGGATTGCCATTTTAGCTTCATCAATTTTATTTATAGCAGCGAAGAAGTTTCAAGTGGAAGAAGATCCCAGAATCCAAGACATTGACGAGGTTTTACCTGGCGCCAATTGTGGAGCTTGTGGTTTTCCTGGTTGTCGCAATTTTGCTGATGCCGTGGTGAAACGCGGTCATGTTGGCAATGCTTTTTGTCCGGTGGGCGGCAATGAAACCATGAAAAAAGTTGGTGCAATTATGGGTGAGACTGTGGCAGAGCAGGATCCTTTGATTGCAGTTGTACGCTGTCAGGGATCGCGCGAGAAAGCACCCAAAAAAATCAATTATTTAGCGGCTCGTTCTTGTGCTCTTTCGCACATGACTTTTTCCGGAGAAAAGGGCTGTCCTAATAGTTGTTTGGGCCTAGGTGACTGCGTTTTTGTTTGCTTATTTGACGCGATTAAAGTCAATGAGCAAACAGGTCTTCCTGAGGTTGATAAAGAAAAATGTACGGCCTGCGGTGCTTGTGTCACTGCTTGTCCTCGCCGAATTATAGAACTGCGCCCCAAGAAAGACAAAATGGTGTACATCGCTTGCATGAACCGTGAAAAAGGTGCCTTTGCCAAGAAGAATTGCCAAGTCGCTTGTATTGGCTGTTCTAAATGTGTGAAGGTGGCGACGGAATTACAAGGTGAGGCTGCTGGTTCTCAAGTTGAATCTTTTTTGGCTTATCTTTCGCCGGCCATTGATGCTGAAAAATTTGGGGCCAAAATTGTTACAGCTTGCCCGACCAAATCAGTGGTCGGAATTGGCCTTGAGAACGAAGTTGCACAAATCCGTGAAGAAGAAAAAAAGGCACGTTTAGAAAAAGCAAAGGCAATGAAAGAGTCTGACGCTTTAAAGGGTAAAGAATAATATGAAGTTGAAAACATTTCGCATTGGTGGAATTCATCCTGCAGAAAATAAGCTTTCCCGTGCGGCAAGCATTGAAGATGCGGGAATTCCCACAAAGGTTATGATTCCCATTCATCAAAATTTAGGGGCCCCTTCTAAGGTTTTGGTTAAAAAAGGGGATCAAGTCAAAGTTGGCCAAGTTATTGCTGAGCCAGGAGGATTTGTTTCTGCCTACGTTCACTCGTCTGTTTCAGGAACCGTTTCAGGCATTGAAGATGTGACCGATGTTTCTGGTTACCGTCGTCCCTGTGTTGTTATTGATGTAGAAGGCGATGAGTGGTTGGAGGAAATTGATCGCACTCCAGAGCTTAAGCGTGAATGCAAGCTAGAGGCTAAAGAAATTGTCGAAAAAATTCGTCAAGCTGGCATTGTGGGCATGGGGGGAGCCGCTTTTCCTGCTCATGTAAAGCTTTCTATTCCAGAAGGCAAAAAAGCAGAAATGCTTATTTTAAATGGCGTAGAATGTGAGCCTTATTTAACTGCCGATCATCGTTTGATGCTAGAGCACGCAGAAGAAATTTTAATTGCCACTCAAGTTTTGATGAAGGCCATTGGGGTCGATAAAGCTCAGATTGGTATTGAGAACAATAAACCCGATGCTATTGAAAAGTTTAAGACGCTTCTTTCAAACTATGCGGGAATTGAAGTCGTGCCCCTTAAAATACAGTATCCTCAAGGCGGAGAGAAGCAGTTGATTCAATCGTTGATGGATAAGGAAGTTCCTTTTGGGGGATTGCCTATTGATATTGGTGCTGTTGTGATGAACGTGGGATCAGTGTTTGCCGTCTATGAAGCGATATTTAAAAATAAGCCCGTTTTTGAACGCATTGTAACAGTTACTGGAAAATCAGTTGCGAAGCCTTGTAATTTAAAAGTCCGTCTTGGAACACCTATTTCTTATCTGATTGAAAAAGCAGGGGGTGCCCCTGAGGATACAGGTAAAGTTATTTCTGGCGGTCCAATGATGGGAAAGGCTTTGACCTTAATCGATATTCCTGTTGTTAAAGCAACATCGGGCGTTCTTTTAATGAGGCAAGAAGAGTGTGAGCGTCATGAAGAAAGTGCTTGTATTCGCTGTGGACGTTGTGTCACGGCTTGTTCTTTGGGATCTGTTCCTTATCTTTGGTCCAGAGAGATTGATCAAGGAGAGTGGGAAAAGGCAGAAGCTGATCATGTGATGCTTTGTTGTGAATGTGGAGCCTGTCAGTATGCTTGTCCGGCCAACATTCCTTTGTTGGATAAAATTCGTGTTGCTAAAAATAAAATTAATCAAATAAAGAGAGCTAGGAGTCAAAAGTGAGTGTGGAACAATTAACCGTTTCTCCTTCGCCTCATATCAAGGACAGTCATACCACTAAGGAAATTATGTGGTGGGTATTTGCTGCTTTGGTACCGGCTTTGGTTGTATCAGTCTATTTCTTTGGATGGAGTGCCCTAAGAGTTTCTTTGCTTTCCATCTTCTTCTGTGTAATTTTTGAATTTTTAATTCAACGATTTATGCTAAAAGTTTCCACTACAATTTGTGATGGCTCAGCTGCTGTTACTGGATTGTTGTTAGCCTTTAACTTACCCAGCACTTTGCCGACTTGGATGATTATTGTGGGGGCTTTTGTCGCTATTGCCATTGGTAAAATGAGCTTTGGTGGTCTTGGCAAGAATCCTTTTAATCCTGCTCTCGTTGGACGTGTCTTTCTTTTGATTTCTTTCCCCGTGGATATGACTTCTTGGGCATTGCCTTTTTCTTCAGAGGCCTTCTTTGGTGTTGATGCCAAAACAGGAGCGACAGTACTAGGGATGGTAAAAGAAGGCATCATGCAAGGTAAGCTGATTTCTGCCATGGCCTTACCATCGTTGAAATCAATGTTTGCCGGTAATATGCCTGGTTCTTTGGGGGAGGTTTCAGCCTTAGCTTTATTTATTGGCGGAATTGCTTTGTTGTTTAAGCGCATCATCTCTTGGCATATTCCTGTGGCTTTTTTAGGAACTCTTATTTTTATGGCATTGAGCTTTAATCTTTATAATGGGGAGAGATTTTTAGCTCCTTTAATTCACCTTTTGGCTGGTGGGGCAATGCTGGGTGCCTTCTTTATGGCAACCGATATGGTGACTTCACCTATGACTCGCTGGGGGCAAATTATTTTTGGAATCGGCTGTGGGGTTTTAACATATCTCATTAGAACGTTTGGAGCTTATCCCGAAGGTGTTAGTTTTGCCATTTTGATAATGAATGCACTTGTGCCTTTGATTGATAAGATGATTAGACCCAGACCTTTTGGAGTGGTGAAAAAATGAAAAAATTAGAATCAACTTTTTGGAATATGGTTTTAGTGCTCTTTGGTGTGGCCTTTATTTCTTCTTTGCTTTTGGGGATTGTTCACAAAATCACCAAGGCTGAAATTGAAAGAGCACAGATGGTAAAACAATTTAAGTCTGTGATCGATGTCTTGAATGAAGGTTTCGACAACAATCCAGGTAAAGAAGTGGTCATGCTCTTAAATGATGAAAACCAAGAGCTTGAGTGCTTCCCCGCCAAGAAGGGAGATAAACTGGATTCAGTGGCAGTTAAGGCCACCACTCCCCAAGGGTTTAGTGGCAATGTCACTTTGATGGTCGGCTTTTTGGCCGATGGAAGCATTAATAAAATCTCTGTTTTAGAACAAAAAGAAACTCCCGGTCTGGGAACTAAAATGACTGAAGAAAAGTTTAAGTCCCAGTTTTATGGAAAAAATTTGGAAAATTTTAAGGCCATGGTGAAAAAAGATGGGGGAGATGTTGATGCCATTACTGCCGCAACCATTTCCAGCCGCGCTTTTTGTGATGCAGTCAACAGAGCGTACAAGGTGTTTAAAACTTATAAAAGCACAATTGAATTTTAAGAGGCGAGTATGAGTTATTTCAAAGATTTTAAAAGAGGCATTTTAAAAGAAAACCCCGTTTTCGTTATGCTACTTGGTATGTGTCCGACTTTAGGGGTGACCACTGGTGCTGAAAATGGATTGGGCATGGGATTGGCCACGGCCTTTGTGTTGGTGCTTTCTAATATTTTTGTCTCATTAATGAAGAATATTATTCCCGATAAAGTGCGTATTCCCGCTTTCATTGTGATCATTGCATCTTTTGTGACAATGGTTGATTTATTGATGTCTGCGTATTTACCGGCTTTACATGCTAAGCTTGGGATTTTTATTCCATTGATTGTGGTCAACTGTGTGATCTTAGGACGAGCAGAGGGCTTTGCTTCTAAAAATAATCCTCTTTCTTCCATGATGGATGGAATTGGCATGGGACTTGGCTTTACTTTGGCCCTCACATTGTTGGGATCTGTGCGTGAGCTATTAGGAAGTGGCGCTATTTTTTCTCATTCACTAGTTGCAGAAAACGCTCGTACCATGTTGCTTTTCATTATGCCTCCTGGCGCTTTTTTGGCCTTGGGCTTTTTGATCGCTGCAGTTAATCGCTTAAAGGGCGCAAAGTAGGGGATTGAATCATGGAATATATCATTATTATTATTAGTGCTGTTCTTGTTAATAATATCGTTCTTTCTCAATTTTTGGGTATCTGCCCTTTTCTTGGCGTTTCCAATAAAATTTCAACATCTTTAGGAATGGGGGGGGCCGTTATCTTTGTTATGGCCTTGGCTACTATTGTGACTTATCTCATCCAAAAGCTTCTGTTGGTACCTTTGCACATTGAATATATGCAAACAGTTTCCTTTATTTTGGTGATTGCAGCGTTGGTACAACTGGTGGAGATTGTTTTGAAGAAAACGGCCCCTGCGCTTTATCAAGCTTTAGGTATTTTCTTGCCTTTGATTACAACAAATTGTGCCGTCCTTGGTGTTGCCATTTTGACTATTCAAAAGGATTACAATTTACTTGAGTCAGTGGTGTTCGCCATTGCCAATGCTGTGGGCTTTACTTTAGCTTTGGTTATTTTTGCAGGTCTTCGCGAGCATTTAGATCTTGTGCTAGTTCCTAAAGGAATGAGGGGAATTCCTATTGCTCTTGTGACTGCCGGCCTTCTTTCCTTGGCCTTCATGGGCTTTGCTGGATTAGTTTAATTTGCATAAAAATAAATAGTTAGCAATCTTAGAGGGGGAATTAATTCCCCCTCTTTTCATTAGGACCTCTCTCATTAGAATGAAACCAATTGAGCTTTTGTCTAACAAGACATTGTTTATTAAACGTTTCAAGGAGGAACTTATGAAGAAATTATCATTGGTGACTGTTGCGGCTTTAATGGCCGGCTCTGCATATGCCAAAATCGGTGATATCGATTATCAAGCTGATGCAGGAAAAATGTACTATGAAGCAAATGTGGGAATGACTGCATTTACTACAGATGTTGACGTTCTTGGTACTACTATGGAGTACAAAGTAAACACAATGTTTACAGCTCATTCTTTTAGCTATGGAGTGACGAAAGAATTAGAAGTGGGAGCAACTCTTGCGTATAGCTCTTCAAAGACTGAAGTTGATGGAACTGAGGCAGATGGGAAAGATGCTGGTCTAAATGATATTGAACTTAATGCAGCCTATGCACTTCCTCATGGTTTAACTGTTGGCGCTGTTTTAGGAATTTCTCCTGGAGATGCAGAGTCTGACGAAGATGGTAATAAAGATGGAAATGCTTATTCCGGTGGACATTGGCTTACTTTTTCTTTGACTTATGACTACAAATTAAATGATGCATTGAAACTACAAGCAGAAGCAGCTTATAACTACAGAATGGAAGCGACAAGTGTTGAGCTTTCTGATGATAGCGAAAGCAAAACAAAGGCAACTGCAGATTATGGTGTTTCTTTCAAAGCTCAATATGATTTGAATGAAGCCGTTGCTGTTACTGCTGGTCTTGGATATTTGATCAATGGTGAAGAAGAAGACAAAGATTCAGGAGAAAAAGAAGAGTCTTACAGCACAACTTTTGCTAACATCGGAGCGATCTATCACATTTCTTCTGATATGTATGTTGGGGCTGAGTTTGAATATGGTATGAATGAAGATAAAAATAATCGTAAAGATACTACTTCAAACACTGGTCTTCTTAAATTTGGCATGAATTTCTAATTTAAATCATTATTTGATGAAAATAGAGGGGGAGGCTTAGGCTTCCCCTTTTCTTTTTGGGAAATTACAGCGCAAACTCATTTCGCCACTTGCATAACCCCTTAAAATATAAGATTATTTAGGAATATAAACTGCTTATGCTGGGGAGTGTGGATATGATGATGATCGGTCCCAAAAAGGAAAAGTTAAAACTTTCGGGCTTTAATAACTTAACCAAGGTGTTGAGTTTTAATCTCTATGATTTCTGTATCACTTTGAACGATAAGGAAAGAGAAGAATATATTCAATGGATCAACGAACAGTACTCTGCTGAGCGTATTACCAAAATTTCAGAGGAGATTTGTAAAATAATCAAGGCCAATATTCTAGGAGTTTCTAAGCAAGACTACGATCCTGTTGGTGCTTCTACGATGGTACTGATGAGCGACTATATGGGGGGCGGATGGGATGCCACTCATCAACCTAAATCCAGTCAAGTCAATATGCATTTGGATAAATCTCATATTACGGCCCACACTTATCCTGAGGCGGGAGATCCCAATGGTATTTGTTCTTTCCGCGTTGATATCGATATTGCTACTTGTGGCGAAATTTCTCCTTTGAATGCGGTCAATTATCTTTTTGAGTCTTTTGAGTGCGATCTTGTCTATGTCGACTACGTTGTGCGAGGCTTCACCCGCCTAGAAGATGGCACTAAGATTTACAATGACTCCTATTTCAATTCCATTCAGGAGTTTATTAGACCTGAAATTTTGAATGACTATGAATATCGTTTGGATCTCAATATTCCCAATGACAACATTTGGCAGACAAAGTTGATGATTAAAGATTTTCCTGTTGAGAGATACTTAATGCATCCTGAAGAGAAAAATCATCCTTATTGTGCAAGTAAAATGGAGTTATTGAAGGAAGAAATGTTTGAGATCTTTCGCTTGAAATCTTAGGAGAGTATGGAGAAAAAAAAGCATTTATTCTTTTTTGCTTTTGTCGCATCTTTTTTTTGGGTGCTATTTTCGAGTTTTATTCTTTCACAACTCTATCTTGATGCCGATCATTATGGTGAAGAACGACAAGCTTTCTTAAAAAGAGAGGTGTCCCTTTTGCTTGCTGGTGTTCCTTCGGCCGCTCAACTTGATAAGCTCGTCGATTTTTATTCGCATATTGAAGATGAACATTTAAAACTTGATGGAGTATGGCTTAGTGATGGCCGTTCTTGGGGAGAGGTTTCAAAAAAAGATTTGGGAAAGTCATATCCCTATATGTTGCATTCGTTTGATGATGGCAAAATTGTTTTTGAAATCCCTTTTGGAAAAGAGAGAATTTATTTAAGTTTTGAAAATAAATTTTTGGAAAATCATTTTAAAACCTTTTTTTTAGGAAGAGGGCTGATCGCTTTAACTCTTCTTTTTTTCTTGGTAGGAGTTCTATATTTCTATTCTCATAAGTTCTTTTTCTTGCCTGCAGATAATTTTGTAAGACAAATTCAAGGCCGGATTCATGAACTCTTTTTTCGTTCTCGTCCCATTCCTGCCACTCATTCAGTAGATCAGTCAATGGGTTTTGTCGGTCTTGACGAAAGTGTTGATAAGGTTTTGCAGGAATTAAAGGCCGTGCAGGAAGAGCTTGAAGCGACCATTGAGGCTTCCAATCAAATGCTCATTATTTTAGATGAAAGTTTGATTATTCGCGATATTTACCATTCTATGGGAGTATGGCTTTTCTCTAATATCGATGAGTGGAGAGGAAGAAGTCTTTTCGATGGGGATTGCCCTGCCAGCTTTATTGCTTCAATTCAAGAATCAATCTTGCAAATTACCAATCGTGGCTTTGCTGACCGTTTTCAATTTTACTTGAACAAAGAGGAAAATGTTGTTTATGAAGCCTTTGTTTCTCCTCGTTTCTCGTCTGATGCCAAAACATATATGATTTTAGTTCGAGATATAACAGAAGAAATTGCCCAAAAGAAAAAAGAAAAAGAGTTGGAGCGGCAATACCATCAAAATATGAAGATGCTTTCTATTGGTGAATTGGCCGGTGGCATTGCTCATGAAATAAACAATCCGCTTGCAGTTATTAAGGGGAATATTGCTTTAATGCATAAAAAAGGCAACTTGAATGACTATTCCACATTGAGGCTTCAAACCATTAGTGAAATGATGGGGCGGATTGCTTCAATTGTAAAATCATTAAGTCTCTATGCAGAGGTGGATAGCGAAAAAATTATGGAGTTGGATTTACATGATCTGATTCATGATGTTTTTGATTTAGTGCGGGGTGCTTATATTAAAGAAAATGTGGCCGTTGTGCTGGATCTTGATGCAGAAGCGACTTTGTTTAAAGGAAATCGCAGTCATATGCATCAAGCTCTTTTGGCCTTACTTAGTAACGCCAAGGATGCTTTGATTGGTAAAAGTTCCAAGCAAATTGTTATTCGAACCTTTGATATTCAAAAGGGTGGAATTGGTCTTGAAATTGTGGATAATGGTCGAGGCATGACGAGTTCTGAGTTAGATCGTGCATTTGATGCCTTCTATTCCACTAAAGATATTGGAAAAGGGCGAGGGCTAGGACTCAATATTGTACAAGCTGTTTTAGAAAAGATTGGTGGAGAAATTGAGATTCATTCCTTGCCTGAGCAAGGGACAAGTGTTTTTGTATCTTTTCCTCTTTATGAAAGAGAAGCATTATCAAAAGTTTCGAAATTTAAGGAACGTATTGCTATTTTGGCCGAAGATGATTCTTTGTCTGAACTTACACGAGCAATTCTCGAAGAAAAAGGATATCAAGTTAAAGTTTTTGGTTCAAAGGATGATGCTCTTGGGACCATTGATCACTCTTTTGCGATGATGCTTGCAGATTTTCATGATGAAGATCAAGGTGGTGTAGAGCTGATTAAAGCATTGCAGATGAAGGGACTTTTTGATTTAAAAATCGTTTTACTCACTGGGGAAAGTTCTAAATCAATCGGAGATATTGCGGATTGTATTGATGCGATTTTAATTAAGCCTTTTGGCGAAGAGAAGTTATTTGATACTATTTTGCCTCTTTTGACTTAGACCAAATGCCTAAATTGCGCGGGGATATCTTGGGATTGAATAGTTGAAAGAGTTGTGTTTCCCTTCCTGATTCTTCGAGATAGAAATATCGATCGATGATAATTGCCAATTCTATAATTCTTGAAAATAAAGAGCGGAGAGCATCAAGCGCAATAATTTCTCGAACTTTTATTTGTGTATCTTTTCTTTCTTTGAAGTCCTTAATTTGTAAATCAGTGCAGGCCTCTATTTTTTGTTTGGAAAGATGAAAGATCGCATAGTCTTCAAAACCAGCATTAAAGATTTCTTTAGGGGTCTGTCCTAAGGTTCTGATACTGGCGTCTCCTGTCAGCTCAATCTGTAGCAGTTGAAAAAGTGCTCTAAAATAACGCACTTTTAATTTGTGTTTGAGTTCTTTTACTTTATCTTCACAAAAAGAGCGAGAAGCGAGAGTTAAGGCATGATCAGAAAAGGAAACTGCCGCCTCATCTTTTGCCTGTTGTGAAATATTCAGTAGACTTGGGGTATTCATGCGGCAATAGCAACATCCAAAGTTTAGTAGATAGGGAACATTAAACTGAGCGGCCGCTTGAATGAGAAAAACGGAAAGATCGCCACAGGAATGTAGTCCTAGTAGTAGCGTGTTCTTTTCAATAAAGGGAAGCAGTTTTTCAATTTGCGCGGAGAGGGTGAAGTGTACAAAGTTTATAGCATTTCCATAGGGGGTTTGAGCAAGGATGTTCTGTCCTTTGCTCTGAATTGTTTTATCAAAATCTAGGCTATGGCCCTGAATATTTAGGTTTTGTGCCATTAGGCCTGCTAAATGTCCCATGCCACCGCCGAAATCAACAAAATGATCAAAACCGTACAGCGCTTGTTTTTGCTTTATCAGGGGAAGCAATGTCTCTATCTCATGTCTTTTTTTTTCTTTTATTGAATTAAAGGAGTGATCTAAGGAGAGGGGGGAGACTGTTTCTACCGGGATTTCCATAAGGCTTTTTAATTCTTCAAAAAAAGAATTCAAAAGGGGAGTTGGCGATTGGTAAGAGGCTATTTGAAAGAGTTCCTGAAAGCTTGTACTTGTTTCTTCTAAGAAGTTGTCAGTCTTTTGAGAGAATGCTTGGGCAAAATCTGAGAATTCAATAGTGAGTGTGTTCAAATAACGTGGATACGAGTCGATAGGCTCATAAGTCCACAGATTATAGTGGCGTTTCAGAAAAGACTGAATATTAGAGAATCTCTTTTTCATAATGGGAAATAGATAACAGAAAAGACAGCAAAGAAGAAGTCTATCTTACTTCGAGGCTTGCTGTACTGCGTGATGTGGGAGAGCTTTTAAGAAGATTGTCTGCAATAGAGATCTTCACCAAAAACATCACGAAGATAAGAATGACAATAGAGGCAAGTTTTATTTTCATTTTATATTCCCTCAAAAAAACTTGAGTTAAAAAACTTTAGTTTTTGAGTGTTCTACTCTCTTTATCGGTATTATTTATTTAAACTTTAAATAAAATGTTTCTATAAACTCACAATATTTTAAATTGTCCTATAATTATCATATAAGCACAAGTTTTTTATAAAAACAGCTTCTTAACGCGCTATAGGTGCGCATATTCCTGAGGTTTGTGCCAATTATATTACACCAATGTCATTAATAAATAATATGGGCAAAAGAAAAAAATCTGCTATTTTGTTAGAAACTTTTACTTTTAAGGAGCAAATAATGGGCGCAGCAAGTTTCCTCAAGTCAGAGAAAATTAGTCAAAATATTTCAACCATAAAAACTTATTGTGAAGAATTGAAAGTTGATGCTTTTTATATTTCTAGTTTTGATCAGTTTCTGAATGAGTATGTTCCCTTAGAGGAATGTCACCGTTATTATTTTTCAGGATTCACTGGCTCAGTGGCTGAAGTTCTTGTCCTTCCTCAGGGGAAAGTTCGTCTTTATGTTGATGGCCGTTATTATGAACAGGCTGACTTGGAAACAAATCCAGAAGAGCTTGAAGTTTGCAAAGTTCCCGCATCAACGACTTTAGCCTCTATGCTTTGTGAGGATGTAAAAGATCTGGGCATCAAGACAATTGCTTGTGAAGCCGAAAGAACATCTGCTGCCATGTTTGATCGACTGAATGCCATTGCTAAAGTACGCCCTTTATTTGCTGGCGAGCTTGCGAGCCAAGTTGAGTTTAATAAGTCTGTATCTCAAAATGAAATTACTCTTTTGAGTGATGATATGGCCGGTGGAAAGGTCGAGAATAAACTTGCCCGAATTTTTGCAGATGCAAATATGAATGAAGCTTACTTTTTAGCTGCACTTGAAGATATTGCTTGGGTATCTAATGCAAGAGGTTATCAGCTGCCATTTCAAAGTGCATTCATGGGCAAAGCTTTAGTCACCAAGCAAAAGGTACACATCTTTCTACAACCAAACAGTAAATACGCGACGTCTTTAACAAAGCATTCCCATATTCGAGTCTATGAAGTTGATCATCAGAGTTTTTCTAAAATTCTCGACCAAATTATTCGCGAAGAAAAACTCGACACCATCTTTTACGATAAATCCTCTTTGAACCTTTTTGATTTAGAAATGATTAAAAAAGTAGGTGGACAAAAGCTAATTGAAAAAGCTGGTGGATTGATTCCCTTTCACTCTATTAAAACAAAAGAAGAGATCACAATTTTAGAAGACGCCTTTGATCGTAGCAATAAAGCTATTTTTAATACTGTTAATTGGGCCTATGGACGCATGTCTGAAAATAGTTTTAGTGAGTTAGAGCTAAGCGATGAATGTTTGCAATCCTACAAAAATGAAGGCTCTACCGAGCTTACTTTTAAAACGATTGCGGCCATCGCCGCCAATTCCTCTATTATTCATTATTCTAATCCCTCGGCAGAAGTTAAGGCTCAAAAGAACGATTTGGTTTTGCTTGATTCAGGTTCTTATTATGGGCCAGGTTTTGCCACTGATACTACAAGAACTTTTTTAGCTGATCCTAAGGTAGAGGCGAGTCCTAAGCAAAAAGAAATCTATACTTTAGTGCTCAAGGGACTATTGCGTGCACAAAATGCGATTTTCCCTGATGGTATTTGGGGATCTGCGATTGATGCCATTGCACGGCTTCCAATCACTCAATATGGCTACAATTATGGACATGGAACAGGTCATGGGATTGGTATCAATGTTCATTCTGGCGGAGTGCGCATTTCACCCCTTTCGGTAAATCCTATGCGTGAAGGTCAGGTTGCAAGTATCGAGCCCGGGATTTATATTCCTGGTTTTGGTGGAGTTCGCTTGGAAAATATTGTGCTAGTTGAAAAACACCCCGATTTTGAGGGAATGTTGCGCTTTCGCAATCTTGTTTGGGTCGGATTTGATCCTCGTCTTATTAATTTAGATTTACTTAATGTCGAGGAAAAGAAATGGCTGGCGGAATTTGAGGCAGAATGTAAAAAACGCGGAAATTCTTTTAATTAAAGCTTATAAAATAAAAAAGGCGTCAATATTGACGCCTTTTTTATTTTAAAGAGCTTGGCCCTAGTATATGCCTTTTTCGACTTTATCTAAAACATAGTCACGAATTTTTTTCTTATTCATGAGCTTAGGATAATCAGCACAGAAGTATCCTGACGTGAATCCCTCGTCTAAAATGCTGCTAACATTTTCCGCTGTAATTTCGGGAACAATTTGGCGCGCTTGCTTGAGTAGCTTGTTCGAGAGGCGAGTACCTGCCTCTTGAAGTAGCATGACTTTTTCCTCTTTTGTGCGCAAAGAACTTACTGTTGAGCCTACAAAACCACCCACCACTGATACGATAATCATTGCTGGATTGACACTGACTAGTCCCATGAAAGCGCCACCCGTTCCAAGGGTTTGGCTTAGCGCCTTTACTTCAAAACGCATATTCATTTGATGTTCAGCGTTGAGTGCATAAATATCGGCGCAGGAAAAATAGCGTGGGGGAGCAATTTCTTCATCACTGGCAATTGCGCGGGCTTGTCCTGCAACATTTTTAATTGAAGCTGTTTGGACTTTTGGGTGACCAGTCCAATATCCGGCCGTCGCCATCGTGAGGCAGAGAAAAAAGACACCCAAAATCTTAAAAGTCATTTTTTTCTTCATAAAATCTCCTTGTAAGCACTTTTCGGATAAAAGGAGCAAAAACTTAATGATTAAATCAGTTTTTCATAGAGGCCATCCTCATGAATTTTAATGGCTTGGATCTCCCCCTGGTAGTTAATGTGAAAATGCTCTGTTTTGTTGAGAGCTTCAGCTAATACTTCATCTAGCTTGATATTCTTTTCGTAGAAATCAAAATGCTTTTCTGAGGCATGAATCACTGGATTCTCTGCGGCAAAAAGAGCGCAGGCATCATCATGGGGGATAATAGAAATATCATGTGTTCCGTAGCGGACAGAGCGCTTTATAATTTCTTCTTTAGTCATTCCAATAAGGGGACGCAAGATTGGGCGACGACTGGCTTTGTCTACAAAACAGATGTTTTCAAGGGTTTGGCTAGAGACTTGAGAAAGGGCATCTCCGGTAACAAGGGCCTTTATTTGTAGAAGATCGGCCAAGAGATTGGCCCCTTCAACCATGGCCTTTCGAATGAGGAGCGTTCTAAATTTCTCATGGCAAAAATCGGCAATTTTTTGTTGAACTTTACCAAAGGGAACAATGTGGAGCGTTGTATAGCGCTGCGTTTTCGCGATTGCTTTGCTCAGTTCTTTGATTTTATTTTTAACTTCGTCCCCCACAAATGGGTAAGCATGAAAAAAAACTAGGGAGAGGTCTGTCCCTCGAGTTCCCATCATGACTGAGGCAACGGGCGAGTCAAAGCCTCCAGAAAGCAAAGAAAGTATTCTTCCCGCCGATCCAACAGGAAGCCCCGAAAGTCCTTCAAAATTATTAACGGAAAGATATAGTCCAGATTGTAGAATCTTGAGGCGGATAAGTTTATCGGGGTTTTTGATATTGACTCGGGCATTGGGGAAGTTTTTGAGCACGATGGCCCCCACTTCACAGGCTGCCTCCATTGAGGTCATCGGATAGCGTTTGTCTGCGCGTTTCGCATGTGCCTTAAAGCTAAATTCGCTATCGCCAAGCTCTTTTAATTCCTCCTTAATGAGAGGGAGAAGATCTTGCAGGTCTGTACTTGAGCACTTGAGTACTGGTTCAATATTTCGAATTCCTGGAGTGAGCAACAAAATATTAAGTAGCTTTTCGGAAAAAGGAACTTCCGATTCTAAAATAAAACGGTGCCCTTCGAAGTTTAATTTAAAAGGGTGGTCGTGCATGTATTTTGTTCTATGCTTGAGATGGTCACGTAACAATTTGTAAAATTTTTTCTGATTACGCTTTTTGATCCAGATTTCACTGGCATTGATTATAAGGTATTTGTAGTGGTTCACTAGTCGATCCTCTATTTTCTCTTTTTCTTTAATAAACTCTTGAGCTGTTTGTAGCAGAAAGAGAGGTACTCGGCAAATTGTTCTAACTCTGCTGCACTCGTTTCATTTGAAAAAGAGATACGCAAGACATTATTGCTTAGCTCAGGGGGAACTTGCAGGGCCGCTAGTACGGGGTTTTCTTGGGCATGACGAGAGGAACAGGCTGAAGTTGTTGAGATGTAGATGTCTTCCATCTCTAGGTGTCTCATGAGTATGTCGCTGGATATTAGCGGTAAAATGAAGCAGGCAATAAAAGGGCTACAGTCATTTGTTTCAAAGGGAAACTGAATTTCTGGAATTTTATTCTTGAGTTGCAGATAAAGTTTTTGGGTTTGTTCTTTCATTTGAAGCCAGCAATTACTGGAGGAACAATTGATCAAAATTGCTTTATGCCAGGATTTTATTAAGGGGAAGGCGATCGTTGAGGAGCGACCAGATTGTTGCGATCCTCCCTTTAAAAGGGCCGTTAGGTGCTTTCCTTTGGGGATAAGATGAGCTGCAATTCCTTTGGGACCTCCCATTTTATGAGAGGAAAGAGTAAGCCCATCAACAGCTCGGCAAAGTTCTGACGGTATTGGCCACTTGCCCAACGTTTGGGAGAAATCCAGGTGGAAAAAAGCCTGAGGAGCGTATTGCTTTAAAAGATCGGCCAGTCTTTGATAGTCGAGAATAACGCCGCTTTGAGAATTTATATGAGTAAAAATGGCAAGAGAAATATTTTTTCCGTGCTCTTGTAATTGGTTTTCGAGTCGGTCCCAATCGAGGTCGCCAGTCGTATTGTGTAGTGCAGGGCATTTCTTTTCTAAAGATATGGCCGCCGTAATGCTGGGATGATCAGCTTCCGAAAAAAGTATTTTTCCTTGTGCTTGAAAGTGGTTGATTATCGTATTGTTCGACTCTGTTGCTGATCCTGTAAAGATAATTTCCTTTTCCTGTGTTTGGAATATTTTGATGATATCTTTTTTTATGCTTTCGAGCTGTTCGAGTGTTTTTCTTCCTAAGGCATGAGGGGAGCTTGGATTGGCAAAATCTTGGGCAAAGCTCGATTGGAGAACCTCTAAGGCCTCAGGGTGAATTGGGGTTGAAGCGGCATGATCTAGATAAATCATTTTTGACTTTGGTGTCTTGATGAAATAACAGACGCCTCTTGCTTGGCAATCATAAACTCTTCAGAGCTGCGTATGGATTTTCCTTGCTGATAGGCATTTGCCATCTCTTTCATTTGCGCTACACGCTCTTCACTTGGTGGGTGGGTGCTCATGGCATCGGCCAACGCAGAAGTCAATTTGTTACTTGATCCTTTGCTTTTCTTTTCCATGGCCAGTAGGCGTTCATAAAATTTGCCAATTTGATTTTTGTCATATCCTGCACGGGTCGCGACTTTAAATCCAATGCGATCGGCTTCCATTTCATCTTCGCGAGAGTTTTTCATAAAGGCATATTTATGAACGAGTAGTCCACCAAGAGTTCCGAGGGCCCCTCCTCCTAAGGTCGCTTTTGCCATACAGGCAGTATCGCCATCACGACAAACAAGTTTTCCTACTCCAAATCCAGCAAGGCCACCTAGAAGTGCTCCACCAGCACCCATTAGGATACCTTTATTTTTTTGTTGTTCTTCTTGGTACATGCGTTCCGCGGTATGACGGGCCTGAACATGACCAATTTCATGGCCAATTACACCAGCAAGCTCTGCTTCAGAACCGGCCATGGCAATCAAAGGTGCGGTGACGAAGACCGTTCCTGCCGGAAGAGCAAAGGCGTTGACGTAAGCAACGTCAACAACTGTAAAATTGTACTTATAGGGATTGTTTTCCAGATTATTCATTTGAACTAACTTTTTTCCTAGGTTTCTAACGTAGTTTTGCAAAATAGAATCATTGACTGGTGGATAGTCTTTTCGCATTTCTTTGAGGGCATCACGAGTGAGTTGTTCCTCCTGCGCAACTGTAAGGTTAACTTTTTGACCTTTATTGCTTCCTTCACGATGGCGATCCGATGTCGTGGCACAAGATGCAGTGAGTAAGAAAAGAAGACAGAAAAAAGATTGAATTTTCATGCTCGCTCCTGAAAGATAAACTAAGCTATTTGGGTGGCTTATTATGGCCTTCCTCGTGTGAATTTTCTAGAGTAAAGAAGATATGTTAAATATAAAAAACGAAAAAACTATTTTCATGCAGCATGGCCTTTTAGATTGCCTACTGGAGATTGATTCCGGAAAGGTCTATGCCATCTGGGGGGCAAATGGTATCGGAAAGAGTACTTTTTTCTCCTACTTAAAGACCAGAAGCAAAGATATCTCTTGGGGGATGAGCTTTTTAGAACAAGCTGAGCTCAGACCTTTAGGAGCAGTTTCTCTTCATCATATTATTAAAGTTTTGCGCAAAAAACATGAAGAAGAGCTTGAAGATATTGATTATTTGATCGATTTTTTTAATTTTGGCAGTTTACTTCAGCGCCCTATTAATTTTCTCTCGGGCGGGCAAAAGCAGCTTGCGAAGATTATTCTGTGTCTTGCTAAGAAGGCGCAACTCTATTGTCTGGATGAGCCTTTCAATAATTTAGATGAAGAAAAAGAAAGTCGCCTTTATCAGTATTTGCAAGAAGCTAGACAGCATCAGCAGAAATCATTTTTAGTAATTGATCACAACCGCTATTTTTTGGAGAGTGTTGTTGATCAGGTTTTTTATTTTAGGAAAAAAGATGGATCAGATTCTTACTTTCTTGGAGCCTAATTTTTTCCCTTGGCGTCTATTGGCCGCTGCTGCTGCAGGGATGATTCTCAGCCTGTCAGGCTCATTGGTGCAATCAATTACTCAAAACGATTTGGCCGGTCCTTCCACCTTGGGAATTAATGCTTTCATCGTCCTATTTGTTATTGCATTACATTTTGCTTCTCGTCTCTTGGCGCTTCCTCTTCCTCTTGAATGGTTGAGCTTGATTCTTTGTTGTGCAGTGACTGTTTTATTGCTTTTCTTCTTTTGGAGAAGGAATTGTGGTGTCGCGGTGCGCCACTCCGCTTTTGGCCAGACCAATATGGATTTTCTTATTTTAGTAGGATTATGCTTCAATCTTTTTGTAGGAGCCTTATTTTCTCTTTTTGAATTCTTTTTTATGTCTTTAAACTGGGAGTTCCCCTCTGAGCTCTGGTATGGAAATTTTCGCTTGAGCTTGATGAGTAATTCTCTTCCTCTTGTCATCGTGGCCATTTTTCTTTGGGGGGCCGCTCTTAAAATGGCCCCGCGCTTACAGCTCATGTCTTTTAGTTCCCATTTGGCCGAAAACTGGGGAGTCAATGGGAAAAGAGTTCAGTTGCAGGCTATTTTGTTGGCACTTCTGGGACAGGCATTTATTATCAATTTTTTTGGTGTTTTTTCTTTTGCGGGCTTAATTTTTCCACATCTTTTACGCAGCATTTCTTTTTTTCAGAGTGAAATTAAAAGAGAGCTATTGTGGGGAAGTCTTTTATGTGGAATCATATTTTTGCTTTTGGATTTTGCTTGTACGCATATTTTAATTTTAGGAGCAGAAGTTCCTGTGGGAATGTTGAGTTCTTTTCTGGGGACCTCTTTTCTTTTTATACTACTTATTAACCGCTATCGTCGGAGGCAGCAATGAAAAAAATAATTTTAGGTCTATGTGTTTTAAGCTTGTTTGTCGCTTGTGGAACTCACGCTCCTAAGGCTGAACCGCAAGGTAAAGAAGATTTACGAGGTCTTTTTGCAGTCAGTTGGTTTCAAACTTCAGGAGAGTATCGCGCTCTTTGTTATCAAGCTTTTAATTCGGCCAAGCTCTATTTAGAGCAAGATCTACAAAATAAAAGATTGAAAGGGAAAAGAGCGATTGTTTTGGATTTAGATGAAACAGTTGTTGATAATAGTCCTTTCCAAGCTCGTGCTGTAAAAACAGGCAAAGGGTATCCTCATGGCTGGAAGGAATGGATTGATGAAGCGAATGCTATGGCCGTACCAGGAGTTGTTGAATTCTTACAATGGGTCAACAAAAAAGGAATCGCAATTTATTATATCTCTAACCGCAAAATAAAAGGTCATGATGCAACTGTAAATAACCTAAAGAAATTGGGAATTTTCTTTGGTGAAGATAAAATTCTTTTGAGAGAGAAGTCCAGCGACAAGACACCTCGTCGTAAAGAGGTAATGAAGACCCATCGTATTGTTGCTTTGTTTGGTGACAACCTTGGAGATTTTTCAGGACTTTATGACAACAAGAGTATTGAAGAGCGCTTCGCCGTTGTTGATAAAGACAAAAAAGAATTTGGAAGTCATTTTATCGTTTTACCGAACCCCATGTATGGAGCTTGGGAAGGTGCCGTTTACAATGATGACTACTCAAAAACAAATGCTGAAAAAACTGAAATGATGATCAAAAGATTGAGAGACAAATAGTTTTTTTGTGTATTAGAATACAAAAAACAGTGGGACATCAATATTTTACAAAGGAATGTATTGTGAAAAAAATCGTAACATTTGTAAGTCTTCTAGTATTTGCAAGCTTTATGCTTGTATCGTGTAATGGTGGTAATAAGCCTGCACCTAAAACTGATGATGAGAAAACACTTTATACAATGGGTGTTATGCTTGGGACAAACCTACAGCGTTTAAACCTTTCTAAGGATGAGTTAAATGTTCTTATGGGAGGAATCGAAGCGTCTGCCAAAGGTGAGCAGCCAGCAGTTAAGGTTGAGGAATTTCAAGGGAAAATTCAAGCTTTGGTTATGGGGCGTATGAAGCAAGCTTCTGAAGCTTCAAAGAAAGATGGAGATAATTTCCGTGAAGATTTCTTGAAAAAGAATCCTAATGCCAAGAAAACAGAAAGTGGTTTGATCTATCTTGTTGAGAAAGAAGGCGGCAAGAAGCCAATCGCAACAGATAATGTAAAAGTTCACTATCATGGAACTCTTATTAATGGCGAAGTTTTTGATTCTTCCAAAGACCGTGGTCAACCTGCAGAATTTCCTCTTAATCGCGTGATCAAGGGATGGACAGAAGGTATGCAACTCGTTGGCATTGGTGGGAAAATTAAATTGGTTATCCCTCCAGAGCTTGGATATGGCGAAAGAGGCGCAGGGAAGATCCCCGGTGGCGCAACTTTGGTCTTTGATGTAGAGCTTCTTGAAATTCAAGCTGCTGAAGCACCACAAGAAGTTGCAAAAGCTCCTAAAAAACCTAGCAAAAAAGCTAAAAAATAATTAAAGGTACGTGGATACTTTTGCTGAGCACTGCATTAGTTTTGGCAAAAGTATCCACATCCTTTTTTTTTTCTTAGCGGCAGCTCATTGGATTGAAATAACGATTAAATTCTGCTGTCCTTTTCACATTGTACATATCGGGATCAAATCCAAGCTCATCTACCAAATAATCAAACGTCTTTGAGTTCAGGGTAAAATTGGCCAATTGTCCATTAACTGCGGCCCGTGCCCAATATCTCGTGCCTTTGTCTGTTTCTAGGTAAAAAACTGCTTCAAACCCTTTGTTGCTGACAGGCAATTCAAGAGCAAAGTATTTGTTCAACTCAGAGGATGAACTTATTGCCAATTTTTGTTCACGCCACTGACCATAGCTATTGGAAAAATATCCCCAGCTCACCATTCTTCCATCAAGCTTTTGAGTACTCACTTTGAAAACGAATTTTAATATATTAGTAGGGTAGTCGATGTAGTGATTGCTTGAGGCACCAATTCGATCCATGAAGAACTCGCAGCGAGTCGCAGTAATGTCTTTTCTTTGAATAGCATTATTAAGTGCTATTGAATCAACAATGATGTAGTTATCTTTTGCAAAATTACCAGTAAGACAAACGTGCTTGTTTTGGAAACTTTGAAATTTTTTATAAACGGCAGCGTAGTGCCTGGATTTGTCTGTGACATAATAATGAGTGTTAGAGCCTTTTTCATAAAAACTATAACGAACTCCGTTGTCATTTTTTCCGAGATAACCGCATTTTTCCACAGATGCATTTGCTGCTCCGATTGAAGCGAATAGAACACTTGCTGCAATTGTTGATTTAAAAATTACTTTTGAAAAACTCATTTGAAACCCTCCGGTTAATTAGTTGTTTGTGTCGTTGAATAAATTTCTGAGAGGGTTATATGAGGAAATACGAGCTAGTTTAATGATTCTGCCAATCAAAAAATGGGCAGATATTCTCATTTCGCACGATTTAAGAGTTTTTTATTTATTTGTCGCCTATTTCGCCCGGTGGAACGCCAAAATGGGACTTAAATGAGCGGGAAAATGACGAGGGATCACTGTAACCGACAAGGTAGCAGATTTCATTGATCGTATGTTTACCTTTTTTGAGGAGTTTTTTGGCCTCCTCGAGTTTCCTCACCTTAATGTAATCGTAAGGTGTCATTTTAAAATCTGCTTTAAATTTGCGAAAGAGGGTCGCAGAAGAGACTCCGCAATGCTTGGCCAGCAATTTCATATCTATTTTATCAAACAGATTTCTTTCAATGTACTCAATTGCGGCATTAGAACGAGTTCCATTTGTTTTATCAGAGGCATTGTTGAGTAGTAGCAGAAAGGATTTATTGACGAGAACATCAATCAAGGACATCAAGTCATTAGTTTGGGAGTGTGCTATGACTTTCTCTTGGAAAAGGTCTTCCATTAATAATTGCACTAAATCACTGCGCTGAGCTTTCATTGAATTTTGAGACAAAGTGGCAGACTGAGATTTACCTAGTTTTTGTCCAACTTTTTCCCAGTATTCATCACTGAGATAGATGGCAAAACAGTCCCAAACGAGGCTGCTTGCTTGTTGTTTATGAATGGTGTTTTTGGGCATCCACAGGACTTCAGTGCTATCAACTTCTATTTTGCATTTTTTCTCAGGGAGGATAAATTCAAGACTTGAGGATTGGCGAGGGAAGACCAGCATATGCCAGTCGTGATGATGCTCTTTGGTTAAATATTGGATGCTGCGTTCATAGGCGAATCCCAAGCTTCCCGTATCGTCAAAGAATTGTCCAATTAGACTTCCTTCAATTTTCTTTTTTAAACCTGAAATTCTCATCTTTTAATGGTGCCATGCTCTTTAAGGTACGTCCATACTTTTGCTAAACGCTGCGTTAGCCGCAGCGCTTAGCAAAAGTATGGACGTACCTCTTGAAATATGGCAGTCTTGGGGGGAATTTTTAGTCTAAAACTTATTTAAAAAATAGAGGAGGATCCACCATGGAAAATCATTCACCATTATCAGCAGCGCGTTTAAAGTATCAACCCAAATTGGCAAAAAGTTTGCGTGACGGCGTGCTTGGTGTTGCGACTCAAAAAGGCGAAAAAACTCAATCGATAAAAGACCAAGAAGCAATTGCCAAACTTTTCCCTAAAACTTACGGCGCTCCTATTATTTCATTTGCGTCAGGTAAAAGTGAAGTGCCTGCACGTGTCTTGAATGTTGGTGTTGTTCTCTCTGGCGGCCAAGCTCCAGGTGGGCATAATGTGATCGCAGGGATTTTTGATGGCATCAAATCAGTACACAAAGATAGTAAACTTTTTGGCTTCAAAAATGGCCCAAGCGGATTGGAAAATGGCGATTATATCGATATTACTTCTGAGTATATGGATCAATATCGCAATACTGGTGGTTTTGATATTATCGGTTCTGGCCGTACAAAACTAGAAAAGACAGAGCAATTTGACCGTTGTATTGAGGTTGCCAAAAAGCACAATCTCAGCGCTATCGTGATCATTGGTGGAGATGATTCCAATACTAATGCTGCTGTTTTAGCAGAATATTTTGCGCAAAAAGAAGTTGCTTGCTCTGTGGTCGGCTGTCCTAAGACTATTGATGGCGATCTTAAAAATGGTCATATCGAAATTTCTTTTGGCTTTGATACTGCTGCTAAAACATATTCAAACTTGATTGCCAATATTTCTCGTGATGCAAACTCTGCTAAAAAATACTGGCACTTTATCAAGCTTATGGGACGTAGTGCTTCTCACATTGGTCTTGAAGCCGCCCTTCAAACTCATCCCAATATTTGTTTGATCTCAGAAGAAGTTGCAGCTCGCAAAATGACTTTGAAGCAAATCGTAAATGAAATGAGCGATGTTGTTGAAATGCGTGCTAATGCTGGTAAAAACTTTGGTGTGGCCTTGATTCCAGAAGGGCTTGTGGAATTTATTCCCGAAATGAAAACTTTGATTTCTCAGTTGAATGACAATCTTGCTCATCACGCTGATGAAGTTGAAAAGGCTGAGAATAAAGTTGAAGTTGTTTGCAAATACATTGAAAAAAGCGAAGCAGAGCTTTTAAAATCTTTGCCAGCAGCTATTCAAAATCAATTGCTTTTGGATCGCGATCCACATGGTAACGTACAAGTTTCTTTGATTGAAACAGAAAAACTTTTGATTGAGCTTGTGAAAAAAGAATTGAAGTCACGTTCAACATTCAAAGGGAAATTCAGTGCTCAAAACCATTTTTTTGGTTACGAAGGACGTTGCGCACTTCCCTCTAACTTCGATGCAGATTATTCTTATGGTCTTGGTTTTTCTGCCGCTGTTTTAGCCCAGAATAATCTTACAGGTTATATGGCCGCAATTTCCAATTTGTCTGCAGGAAGCGAAGGTTGGAAAGCTGGTGGAGTTCCGACCTCTATGATGATGAATATGGAAAGACGTCATGGCGAGGACAAACCTGTAATTCAAAAAGCGCTTGTTGATCTTGAAGGCGGACCTTTTAAAGCCTTTGCTGAGAAAAGAAAACTTTGGGCAGAAACTGAATCTTATCGCCATCCTGGCAGCATCCAGTATTTTGGTCCAACTGAAATTTGTGACCAAATCAGCCTGACTTTGGCGCTTGAGTCTAAGTAAAAAAGTTAATTCAAAAACGATTATAAGAAGGCGCCTTTTACTGGCGCCTTTTACTGGCGCCTTTTTCATCTCTTGAAACTCAATAAATTCCCCCCTAGAGGCACCCATATTTATAATGATTTTGATGGGTTAAATCTGTTTTTTATCCTTAACTTTCCTTGTCAAAAACCGTTATTGTATATCAGAATATAATGTACATTTTTTAAGTATTGATTAAATAGATATTGTTGGAGGTAAAATGAAGTTTTTTCTCAATGGTAAAGAGACTGAGTATACGGGAGATCCTAGTCGCACGCTTTTAAGTGTTATTAGAAATGATCACCATGTGACTTCACCTAAAGATGGTTGCTCTGGGCAAGGATATTGTGGAGCTTGTACTGTTGAGTTAGATGGCAAGGCCGTACTTGCTTGTGTGACTCCTATGAATAAAGTTGAAGGGAAGCAAGTTTTGACCATTGAAGGTTATCCCAATGATCTTCAAGAACTTTTGGGGCGTGCTTTTGCTGTTAAAGGGGCCGTGCAATGTGGTTTTTGCACTCCGGGCATTATCGTTCGCGCCAAGACTTTAATTGAAAAAAATTCCGATCCTTCCAATGAAGATATTTTGAAGGCCTTAAATTTTCATCTTTGTCGTTGTACAGGATACAAGAAGATCATTGAATCTATTCGTTTTGCGGCATGGGCCTGGCGCGAAAAACAAAAAATTGAGATGCCTAAAGGCATGGGAAAAGTGGGAACTCGTATGATTAAGTACGATGCCGTGACCACCGCTTTAGGAAAGCGTCCTTTTGTCGATGATATCCAAATTAAAGATATGCTCTTTTCTGCTCTTCGTTATTCTGACCACCCTCGCGCCACAGTTAAAAGCATTGATGTTTCCGAAGCCGAAAAAGTAAAAGGTGTAGTTCGCATTTTTACGAGTAAAGATATTCCTGGTCAAAAGCGTGTAGGGCTTATTACTCGTGACTGGCCAGTGATGGTGGGAATCGGAGAGACCACTCGTTATGTGGGAGATGTTCTCGCAGGTGTTGTTGCTGAAACTGAAGAAATTGCGCGTGCCGCACGTGAACTTATCAAAGTGGAATACGATGTGCTTGCTCCCGTTGTGGATATGCATGATGCGCTAAAGGAGGGCTCTCCGCAAGTTCACCCCGATTATAAAAATCTTCTCGACACCTGTGTTGTGAAGCGAGGTGGAAATGCTGATGAGGTCATCAAAAATTCCGACTTTGTGGTGCAAGGAGTTTATGAAACTCAGCGCATTGAGCACGCCTTTTTAGAAACAGAGGCAACCATTGCTCGCCCTGTTGGTGATGATGCGATCGAACTATTTTCTTGTACTCAAGGAGCTTATGAGGATCAAAGGCAAGTTTCAGAGATTCTCAATATATCTCGCGAAAAAGTTGCTGTGGTGCAAATTCAAAATGGCGGCGGCTTTGGTGGAAAAGAAGATCTTTCAACTCAAGGCCATGTGGCCTTGTTTGCATGGCTTTTAAAGAAACCAGTGAAGCTTCACCTTTCTCGTCCTGATTCCATTCGTATGCACTCCAAACGTCATCCTATTTGGATGGATTATACTATTGCTGCCAATAAAGACGGAAAGCTAACTGCTCTTAAAGCAAAAATCGTTGGCGACACTGGCGCCTATGCTTCAGTGGGGGCCAAGGTTGTTGAGCGTGCAGTAGGCCATTCTTCTGGAGCCTATGTGGTGCCTTGCTTAGATGTTGAAGGTTATGCTTCTTACACCAATAATCCTCCTTGCGGAGCAATGCGCGGCTTTGGTGCCAATCAAGCTGTATTTGCGGTGGAAGTTGCCATTGATGAGCTTTGCGAAAAGGCTGGCTTTGACCGCTGGCAATTTCGTTATGACAATGCCATTGAAAATGGTTCTGTCATAGCAACAGGACAAGAATTGGAAAGTGGTGTTGGCGTTAAAGAATGTTTATTGGCCTTAAAAGATGAATTTTATAAAAACAAAAATGCAGGACTTGCTTGTGGTATCAAAAATACAGGCGTGGGTAATGGCATGATTGATGCTTCCCCAGTTCGTATTAAAATCTTAAATTCAGATCATATTAGAATCGAACATGGCTGGACTGAAATGGGTCAAGGGATTCATACCATGGCAATTCACTCTCTTTGTGAAGAAACTGGTATTAATCCCGATCAAGTGAAAATTGAAGTAGAAGTGGATACGCGCGCTGCTATCCAAACCGGGATGACAACTTCTTCGCGTGCCACATCGCTTTTGGGAAATGCCATTATTGAAGCGGCTAAAAAACTAAAAGAAGATATCCAGTCCGAAGGTTTGGACAAACTTATTGGCCGTGACTATGAAGGGCAATGGGCCTGTGACTTTACCACTAAACCAGGAAGCCCAGGCAAACAAGTCACTCACTATTCCTATAGCTATGCTGCCCAGCTCGCAATTGTTGACGACAATGGAAAGCTTGCCAAAATCATTGCGGCCCATGATGCTGGAAAAGTAATGAATCCGACACTTTTTGAAGGACAAATTGAAGGCTCACTTCACATGGGGGCAGGGTATGCACTTTGCGAAGATCTTCCTACTGAAGGTGGACACATTCAAAGCTATAAATTGAAAGATCTACAAATTTTGAAGGCTAAAGATACTCCAGAACTTGAAGTGATTGGAGTCGAAGCAAAAGATCCCTATGGGCCTTATGGTGCCAAGGGCGTCGGCGAGATTGGTCTCGTTCCTACCGCAGGAGCGATTGCCAATGCTTTTTACCAACAAGACGGTGTTCGTCGCAGAAAACTACCTTTATTTCGTAAATAGGAGACAGAGATGAGTATTTATTTAAAAAACGCTACCTATGTAGATTGGGAAACGCTCAAATTTAAAACGGGCATTATTAAAGTCAACCAAGGGCAAAATGCTGGTATCGAGTTTGTCGATGCTGTGCCTACGGCACCAACGCAAGGTGATGAGGTTGTTGATGTTGCTGGCAAGATTGTGACACATGCTTTTGCTTGCGGTCACCATCACATCTATTCTGGTTTGGCCGGAGGGATGCCTTTCCCTAACAAGCCTATGAATAATTTTGTAGAGATTTTGCAACACCTTTGGTGGAACCTCGACAAGAAACTTGATCTCGATATGATCAAAGCTTCTGCTTATGCTGTTGCTTTGGGCTGTGCTAAAAATGGTGTGAGTTTTGTTATCGACCATCATGCATCTCCTCTTTGCATTCGAGATTCACTAAAGACCATTGCAGATGTTTTGGATGAAGTTGGTCTCTCTCATATTCTTTGCGTAGAACATTCTGACCGTGATGGCGAAGAGGCACTTCAAAATAATCTCGATGAGACTGCAAACTATTTGGAAATGGCAAAAACTCATCCGACCTACCAAGGCCTTGTTGGTCTTCATGCTTCTTTCACTTGTGGAGATAGCAATCTTAAAAGATCTATGGATCTGATGGAAAAGTTTAATTCTGGTTTACATATCCATGTGGCCGAAGATCTTGCTGATGAATCTCATTGTGAACAGCGCTATAGCAAACGCGTGGTGGAAAGACTGAACGATTTTGGGGCCTTAAAATCTTCCAAGTCCATTTTTGCACATTGTATTCATTTAAATGATTCAGAGCGTGCGATCATGAATGCAGGTAAAGCCTATATTGCAGTCAACACCGATAGTAATTTAAATAATAGAGTAGGGACATTTACTTCTCATGGTCTTAATCCTGATCGCATTATGTTGGGAACAGATGGCATGTATTCCAATATGATGGAATCTGCAAAGACCCATTACTTTGTAAATCACGCCTTAGAAAATTTGCAAGTGCCAGATGCTTATGCTCGTTTGCGCAATGTAAATCGCTACATTCGCGAGAATCACTTTAAAGGTGATGGGGACAATAACTTGGTTATTCTTGATCCCAAAATGCCAACTCCTCTTCATGAAGGAAACTTCCTTGGACATTTTTTCTACGGCTGGAATTCTTCGGTAGTAGAATGCATGATTGCTCAAGGCAAGTTTGTGTTGAGAGATCGTCAGGTGGCAACCGTTAATGAAAATGAAGTTTTGAGCTTCTGTCGCACTCAAGCTGAAAGACTTTGGAGTAAGTTGTAATTATCAACGAAAGGATTATATATGTCTGATAAAATGTACCCACTACCGCTCGCCAAGCTCTTTAAAGTCGTTTTGGCAGAGCTTAAAGAAAAGAAATCTATTTTTGGTATTTCTCAAGAGGCTTTTTTTGATCCAAAAAAATATCCAGAATTGGGAATGACTCGTTTTGGTCAATATTTAGAAACACCTTTTGGTGTTGCTGCAGGTCCTCAAACTCAGCTCTCCCAAAACATTATTTCTGCTTGGCTAACTGGCTCTCGTTATTTAGAGCTAAAAACCATTCAGACCTTGGATGAGTTGGAAATTTCTAAGCCCTGTATTGATATGGAAGATGAAGGTTTTAACTGTGAATGGTCACAAGAGCTAAAGCTCAATCAATCTTTTAATGAGTACCTTAATGCGTGGATTATGATTCACATCTTAAGAGAAGAGTTGAATATCAAAAATGATAAAAACTCTTTGGGAATGATTTTTAACATTAGTGCGGGCTATAACCTCGAAGGCATTCTTAATGAAAATGTGCAAACTTTCTTTAAGAAAATGCGCAATGCGGGAGATGCCTTAAAAGACGCTCTTGATGTCATTCGCCCTCTCTATCCTAAGATTGACTCTCTCAATATCCCTGCAGAGATGACCAATAATATCACTCTTTCCACTATGCACGGCTGTCCTCCTGATGAGATAGAAAAGATTGCCATGTATCTTTTGGAAGAGCAGAAGTTACATACGACCGTTAAGCTCAATCCTACTCTCAATGGACCAGAGGAACTTCGCGACATATTGAATAATAAGTTGGGCTTTAAAAATGTGGTTATTCCCGACATCGCTTTTGAACACGATCTTAAATATGCCGATGGCGTGAAGCTCATTGGCAATTTAAAAAAGCGTGCGGCAGAACTTGGGCTTTTCTTTGGCCTGAAATTGACCAATACTCTAGAGTCCATGAATAACAAGGCTAACTTCGATAAGGTCAACGAAATGATGTATATGTCAGGGCGTGGCCTTCATGCTTTGGCCATTAATATTGCTGGACGTTTGCAGCGCGAGTTTAAAGGGACGTTGGATATCAGCTTCTCTTCAGGGGCCGATGCTTTTAATGTCGCTGATACTCTTTCTTGTAATTTACGTCCTATTACCGTCAGCTCTGATCTCTTAAAACCAGGTGGTTATGAGCGTATGGGGCAATATGCGGCGAATGTGCAAGCGGCAATGAAGGAAAAGGGCGTTTCTAATATTCAAGACCTCGTCTTTAAACGCAGTGGAAAAAAAGGTCTTGAAGAGTCAATTCTTGCTAATTTACAAGAGTACCGTGAAGAAGTTCTTAGCAATAAACGCTATCAAAAAAGCACTTTCCCTTGGGATGTCATTAAAACTGATCGTAAGTTAGAGAAGTTTGATTGTATTAAGGCCCCTTGTGAGTCGACATGTCCTTCTAAGCAACAAGTTCCTGATTACATGTACCTTTGTGAGCAAGGACGTTATGAAGAAGCTTTGGAAGTGATTCGCCAAAATAACCCATTTCCAAATTCAACTGGTTTTGCTTGTGATCATACTTGCGAAGATAAGTGTTCTCGCATGAACTACGACGATACGTTGAAAATTCGCGACATCAAACGCTTTATTGCGACCCAAGAAAAAGAGCTCAAACCTATTTCTCCCAAAAGAGATTTGAATAAAAGTGTCGGCATCATTGGTGGTGGACCTTCTGGTCTTTCTGCGGCTTACTTTTTAGCTCTTGAAGGCTTTAAAGTTAATGTCTATGAGGCTAAAGAGCCTGCTGGAGGGATGATCACTCATGCGCTTCCAAACTTTCGTACGATTAAAGATCGAGTCGAAATGGACATTAAACGCATTACTGATTTAGGTGTAACGATCCATACCAATCATCCTATTGAATCAGTAGAACATTTCAAAAAGACTCAAGAAGAAGTTGATTACATCTATGTTGCTGTTGGCGCAGCGAAGAGCAAGGAGATGGGAGTTAAGGGCGAAGAAGCTTCTAATGTTATTGGCTTTTTGGAGTTTTTGGATGATGCCAAGCAAGGGCGTCTTACTTCTTTAGCTGGAAATATTCTTGTTATTGGTGGTGGGAATTCTGCTATTGATGCCATTCGTACGGCCAACCGTTTAGTCAAAGGAAAAGGCAAGGCCATGCTTTGCTACCGTCGTACTGTTGAAGATATGCCAGCAAGCCGCGAGGAAATAGAAGAGCTTCTCGAGGAAAATGTAGAAATTTTAGAATTGGCCGCACCTGAATCTTTAGAACTTAAAGATGGTAAAGCGACCAAAATGATTTTTGCAAAAATGAAGCTTGAAGGCCGCGATGCTGCTGGCCGTGCCAAACCTGTAAAAACAGGCGAACAAGTTGTTCTTGATGTTGATATGGTTATCAAGGCCATCGGGCAAGATCATGCGACCAGCTTTTTAGAAGGCGTGGTTGATATGGAGAGTAATGGACGTATCAAAACCAACGATCATCAGACATCTGTTGCAACTATTTTTGCAGGAGGGGATGTGGTTCGTGGGCCAGCTTCAATTATTAAGGGCATTGCTGATGGAAAAGAAGTTGCCTTTGCCATTATGAAGCAAGAAGGGCTTGACGTTGAGGAGTTGAAATCCATCAAAAAAGATCTTTCCATTTCTGAAATTAAGTCTCGTCGCCGTCACCGTGAATATGGAAGCTCTTTGCCTAAGATTGCTTTGAACAAACGCGATAACTTTGATGTTGTCGTAGAAACTTTTTCAGAACAAGCGGCAAAGAAAGAAGCAGCTCGTTGCTTACATTGCGATGAGTTGTGCGATGTTTGTACAACAGTTTGCCCCAATAGAGCAAATGTATCGTATGAGGCAGAGCTTACTAGTTTGAGATTAAGTGATTGGAGATTGACTGGTCAAAATCTCGAAAAAGAGGGGGGCGAGTTTAAATTTGAAGTAAATCAAAAAAGACAAACTTTGAATGTCGGCGACTATTGCAATGAATGTGGAAATTGTCGCGCTTTCTGTCCATCAAGTGGGCGTCCTTATGAGGATAAACCAAAACTTTATCTTTGCAGGGAAACTTATGAAGAGGAGTTGGATGAAGCTTATTTTATTGAAGGAGAAACCATTTATTATAAAAATGGAAAAGAACACTATTCTCTTACGGGAACAACTTTAACATCGCCTTTGGGGATTATTGAATTTTCTTCGGACCTAAGAGAAGCAAGACTTGTGGAAGCTAAAACTGATGGAGTTCTTTCTGGAAAGATTTTAGGGGAGATGTCTGTTCTTAAAAATAGCTTGAGTAAATCCTATCTTTTAGCTTAATTTAAATAAGCAGCCTGAGCTGAAAAGAAGGGCCATGGAGTTTCTGAGCAAAATGCTTAAGGAGCTTTATGGCCCTTTTGCTTTTATCGACATTAAAAGCTTTTCATTATTTTAGAGCTGTGATAAATAAGTTAAATAACGCCTTATATTGGCAGTTATTTGTATTTTAAGGACAAGACTCAGAAAATTGGCAAATTTTTCTGAATTCCAGGTGATTTTTCTGTAAGTTTTTGCCTACTAAGCTTTTGTGAATATTTTGTTGGGAATTTAAGGTTGTGGTTAAGGATATTTAACCGTTTGGATTCTCATGGATTACATAGATTTTCTTTTTGGGATAACTCAAGTTGTATGAAAAATAGTTATGTTAGACTAAGCCGTTCGTTCCTACTCATATGTATTAGCTTTTGTATTGGGGGATATTTGATGAATGGGCGCAGTATAACATCTGGCTTAAATATTAGTGATCTAGTTAAAGATCGCTATATTGCCATTTTCCATTCACAGGGATCTATTCGAACCTCACTTAAGAAAACTCTTGTGCAGATGGGAGTCAAATCTGATCAAGTTTTTCTTTTGGAAAAGCGTCAAATGATTACTGAGTTCATCAACGAAGGAAAAGCTCATTTTGTTTTCATGGAATTTTCCTACAAGAAAGAAGAACTAGAACATTATATCTATGCTCATCAAAGAGCATTCCCTCAACGGCAACAGGCTGGGATTGTTTTGATTAATCATGAAAAATCGCCTTTAGTAGTTGGTCGGGTTGCTCACTTAGATTACGATGCACTTTTGCTTACTCCTTTTACTGGTAATTCGTTACAGGATTTAATGGCCGGTGTTTATCAGACTAAGACCTCTCGTGATACAGATTTTTTGAAGCTAGCAGAGCTCAAAGAATTATTCTACAGTGGGAAATATGCAGAACTTATTGATTTGACCAAGAACATGTCTTTCAATTCGCTCTCGCTAGAGGCTGAAGCCTATCATTTTATTGCTTTGACTTATGAAAAACAAGGCGACCAATCCAATTTTTACTCTTCGCTGCAGGAATCTCTTAATAAATCTCCAAATAATCTCGCGCTATTATCTGTTTTGTTGGATTTCAGTATTGAAAATGATGATTCTGAAATGATTGCATCTGTGGCTGAACGCTATATGCAGATTGCTCCAATTAATCCTGCTCGTATTTCAAGTGTCGTGAAGGCCATGATCCAAAAAAGAATGCTCGATGAACTTCTTGATTTTTGTCTTGCATATGAGCCTGCTTGGCTCGAGAGCTTTTCTGATCAAGAGTGTGTGCATTTAGCTGCTGCACTTGTTCTTTCTGGGCGTTATGCTCTCGAGCAGAAGAGAAGAGATGAAGGAGAAGAAGCTCTGCTCAAGGCTTCCAAGCTAGGGAAAAATAACTTGCATTTACAGCGCAATGTTATTGAGGTACTTGTTCGTTTTGGGAAAGCTCGTAAAGCAGAGAAAGTCTATTTGGAAATTCCCGATTCTTTTGCTGGAGAAGCAGAATATCAGGTGATAAAAACAATTATTGCGGGAGCATTGGATACCCCAGATAAGGCCCTGCTTTATGCAACAGAAGTCTATAATAAGGGAATTAGTGACTATGCCGTGTTTAAAGTCATTTTGAATGCAGCTCAAACTGTTGGCAAAAAGAAAGAATTTGTACATGATATTTATGAAAAGGCGATCAGGGAGCACCCTGAGCAGCAAGTTGAATTGAGTTCTCTCTTGGGGGGATTTTTGAAAGCGTAGGTTGAAGTGAGCAATGAATTTAATGTTGAAGCGAAAGAGATTATTCAAACTGAAAATTGGACCCCAGAAAATATCATAAAACTCCTGTCTCTTCCTATGGAAGATGCCCGCGAGATTCTTTATCCTGCGGCAAAAGAGATCAAAGAGAAGTTTGTTGGAAAGAAAGTTTATTTTAGAGGGCTCGTTGAGCTTTCCAATATTTGCGCTAAGGATTGCTATTACTGCGGAATTCGAAAAGGAAATAGTAAGCTTGAGCGCTACACTATTGCCGATGAAGATGTTCTGGCAGCAGTCAAATTTGCCCATCAGAATAATTATGCATCCGTGGTTATTCAGGCGGGGGAAATTGCTTCTCCTGCTTTTACTCAAAAAATTGAAGAGCTGTTAAAAAAGATTCACGCAGAGACAAAAGGGCAGTTACATGTGACTCTTTCGCTAGGTGAGCAGAGTCTTGAAACTTATCAACGCTGGTTTGACGCTGGGGCGCATCGCTATTTGCTGCGTATTGAGACAAGCAATAAAGAACTTTATAAAACAATTCATCCGCAAGATGACACTCATAATTTCGATCGCCGAGTTGAATGTCTGCATTTTCTCAAAAAAGTGGGCTATCAGATGGGCTCTGGCATTATGGTGGGCTTTCCCGGGCAAAGCTTGGAAGATATTGCCAATGATATTCTATTTTTACAGAAAATTGATATCGATATGTGTGGGCTGGGACCTTACATAGAGCATGAAGATACTCCCTTGTTTGAACGCCGGACAGAGCTTTTGCCTCTACAAGAGCGCTTTGATCTTACTCTAAAAACCATTGCCATTTTACGTCTGATGATGAAAGACATTAATATCGCATCGGCAACGGCCCTGCAGGCGATTGATCCTGCCGGAAGAGAGAAGGCCCTAGGATGGGGAACTAATGTTATCATGCCCAATCTAACTCCCACAGAGTTTCGCGAAGGGTATAAGCTTTACGACAACAAACCCTGTCTTGATGAAGACCGAACGAAGTGCCAAAAATGCCTTGAGGGACGTATTGTCATGTACGGACACGAAGTAGGCTATGGTGAATGGGGTGATTCTCAGCATTATAAGAAAAAACGCTAGCAATTTTTTCCTTTTTTGAAGCAACTTTTTTTTATGTCAAAATAAAATGAGGCTAGTTTATTTGCTAGTCTTTATTTCATATTTTGTTTGCCCAAATGAAGGATTTTAAATGAAGGTTGGAATTGTTATTGGACGCATGGGGGGAGTGGATGGTGTTGCTCTGGAAACTGAAAAATGGATTGAAGTTTTAGAGCAAAAGCTTAAGCATGAAGTTTTTGTTCTTACCGGAAAAATCGAAGGAAAAGTAAAAAATGCAACTATTTTAGAAGAACTTGATTTTTTTCACCCCAACACAATCAAAGAACAAGACGATGCCTTTTATAAGCAAAACAAGATGAGTGGGCAGCGCTTAAAAGAGCGACTTGAGTCTGAAGCAAGTTACATTGAAAAGAAGATTTTACACTGGATTATTAACAATCGCATCGATTGTGTTCTTGCAGAAAATGCCTCAGCCTTGCCTTGTCATTTAACCATGGGGATGGCCCTCGAAAGTATTGCCGCTAATACTTCGACGAAAGTGATAACTCATGATCATGATTTTAGCTGGGAAAGAGGTGATCGTTATGCAACAAAGTATAAAGAAATAGAGGAAATTAAAAAGAGATGTTTCCCAATCCCGTTGGAAAAAGTTAAGCATGCCGTTATTAATCTCCATGCCCAAAAAACACTCGCACAAAAAGGAATTCAATCACTCGTTGTTCCTAATGTGATGGACTTCAATATGTCCTATGGGAAAATTGATTCTTACAATAAAAATATGGTCCAAGATTTGGGGTTCAAAAAAGATGATATTTTACTATTTCAAATTACTCGAATTGTACGACGCAAGGGGATTGAGGCTGCGATTGAACTGGTTCAGCATTTAAATAATCCTAAAGTCCATCTTGTTATCACGGGAAGGTCTACTGATGATCACAAAGAAGAATACACTTATGAGTTAAAAGCATTGGCCAAGAAACTCAAAGTAAGTAAACAGATTCATTTTTTGGGAGACCGATTTGATAATTTTAGAGGGGAAAATAGAAGAGGTGAGAAGGTTTACTCTCTATCTGACGGTTATGCTCATGCCTGTGCTTGTACTTATTTCAGTACTTATGAAGGTTTTGGTAATGCTTTTGTCGAATGTGTACTTGCTCGGAAACCTATCTTTGTAAATAATTACAAACCCGTCTATTGGCCAGATATTGGTGCTAAAGGATTTGATTGCGTGATGATTGAAAACTTAAAGTGGACGGAAAAATTAATCTCTGAAGTTGAAAGTGTTATTTATGATGCCAATAGGGCAAGCCAAATTGCAGATCGCAATTTCAAGTTGGGGAAAAAATATTTTTCTTATGAAGTCTTGGCCCGCCTGCTGCGCAAACTTTTTTAAGTATTTTTACCTTATTTTGCGCAGCAGAGAGCTGCTAGAAAAGCCTCTTGCTTACATTCCACGTTCTTGAAAGAATTTGGTGTATTTGGTGTCAATTTTCATAATATGGGCAACGAGCCAATCTTTTAGGAAATGGATGACACTTTCCACATCAATTCGAGCACCACTTTTGGCTGCTGCAAGGTGCTCTTCCACTTTGCCTGTGAAGGCATTATGAAGCTTCACTTGTTCAGCCAAACCTGGATAACTGTGCATACGCATATGCTTTTCTTCATTGGCAAAGTGAAAGTATGTATAGTCTTTTAGTGCTTCAATGGCATTGATGAGCTTGTGGTGATCATTAAGACGAGAGGCTGTGTAAAAATCATTAATCATATAGAAAAGCTTTTGATGTTCAGAATCAAATTCTTGAATTTTTACGCTAAACTTATCATCCCAGAAAACAATTTGCTCTTGATGAAATTGCTCTTTTGTTAATACAAAGCTTTGGATTTGTGTCTCTAGTGCTGTTGCATGAGTCGAAAGCTCTCGTGAAACAGATGCCGACTCTTCAGCATTAGCAGTGTTTTGCTGAGTGACCTGATTAATTTGGTCAAGGGCAATCAGAATTTCAGATATGCTTTGTGCCTGTTGATTAGAGGCAAGGGAGATGTTGTTAACCAGAGTATGCATTTTTTCTGATCCCAGTTTAATTTTTTCCATATCCTCTGCTGTCTGATTGGCAATGGTTACACCTGCCGTGACTTTTTTGCTTGAGTCTTCAATGATACTTGTAGTCTGCTTTGCCGCCTCTGCACTTCGCGCGGCTAAATTTCTAACCTCTTCTGCAACAACTGCAAAACCTTTTCCGTGAACACCGGCCCGAGCTGCTTCAACAGCAGCATTTAGTGCAAGTAAATTGGTTTGAAACGCAATTTCATCAATCACTTTAATGATGTTTGCGATATTTGCACTTGATGCATTGATATCTTGCATGGCCGTAATCATCGCATGCATTTTGGCATTTCCTTCTTGAGCTACTTTTTGTGAGCTTTCGCTGATTTCTTGAGCCGATGTGGCATCTTCAGCATTTTGGCGCACTCTCTCTTTAATTTCATGCATGGAGCTTGTTATTTCTTCTAATGAGCTTGCCGATTCGGTTGCTCCTTGTGCTAGAGAATCAGCGCCTTCTGCCACCTGGGTGCTTCCTCTATTTACTGTTTGCACTGTATTTTCCACTTCACCAAGTGCTTGAGCGAGAATCTGAAGAGCATTGTTGACATTATTTTTAAAACTATCGAGATCTCCGTGATATTTTCCATCAATTGTTGCAACAAGGTTTTTACTTGCAATATTACGCATCACCGACATCACTTCATAGAGAGGAGATAGTAGAGTATCAACTAATCCATTCAATTTTTGCAAGATGACTTGCACATCTGGGCTTGCATCATTTTCTTGGGCGCGTACTTTTAATTTCCCCTGTAAAGCACTTTGAGTCATTTGCTGAATTTCGCTTAGTAAACGCATAAATGGAGTGAAATATCGCTTGGAGATGGCAAAGCTCAAAGGGAGTTGCGCTATCAGGAGCACGATAAAAATAAGAAGGCCATTTTCGGGAAATATCTTTTGCAAACCATAATAGATGGCCAAACATATAATTGATTGGATATAAATAGAGAGCGCGGACTTCTGTTGCAGATTCATATATTCACCTCGAATAAGTAATGACAGAGAATTTTCGGAATTCAGTGATTCATTCTTGAGTATTATTACAACAAACCAAAAGAAGACTGATCTGGTCGGAGATTAGCCTTTTTGCCAATCAGGTTTTTGAGCATAGGCCCAGCGGTAATAGTCTTGCCGCTTTAAGGTGCTGGCAGAATCCTCATCGAGAAAGACCTGAACTTTTTCATGCATTTGTAGGATAGAGGCAGGAACCATCGCGCTAATTGCACCTTCGGCCATATCGCGAACTGCACGAGCCTTATTTAGTCCAAAGGCCAAGAGCATTATTTCTTTTGCTTCCATAATTGTGCCAACACCCATTGTGATAACGTGGTAAGGAACTTTATTGATATCTCCATCAAAAAACTGCGCATTGTCCTTAATGGTGTTTTGGGTCAAAGTTTTTATACGAGTTCGCGAGACAAGAGAAGAACCTGGCTCATTGAAGGCAATATGTCCGTCGCTTCCCAAACCTAAGATTTGTAGATCAATACCGCCCGCGGCTTTAATTTCTCTTTCGTAATCTTGGCAAAATGAAGGAATATCAGCAACAAGACCATTGGGGATATGGACATTTTCTTTTTTGATATTGATGTGAGAGAAAAATTCTTTCCACATAAAAGAAGCGTAAGAAGCGGGATGTTCTGGAGCAAGTCCTAGGTATTCGTCTAGATTAAAGGTTTTTATATTGGAAAAATCCAGACCAGTACTTTTATGAATTCGAATGAGTTCTTGATAAAGCTTTAGAGGGGTTGATCCTGTAGGCAAGCCAAAAACCATAGAGGGATTTTGCTTAATCATTTTCGCAATTTTTTGTGCGGCCAATTGACTACCATTTGTTGCTGAGTCTTGAATTATGATTTCCATCTAACACCCCATTCGCAGAAAGATATTTTCTTGAATTTCTTTTTTAAGCAGGTCGATATGGTCACAGATATATTCTTCAATATCTTTATTGCGATAGGTTACCAAAGGGAGAAGGTCAATGGCATAGGTTGCAAAATCAAAGGTATCAACTTGATGAGCATCTAGGAATGTTGCATTGGCATGCATCCGCCCAATGGATGCGAGATCATATCTTTTGCCTCCAGCGATTTGGCTTTTGTAGACTCCCAAAAGTTCGCGACAAGATTCTTCACTTGCCTGAACAGGTAAGACCACTTTTAGTGAGTCTGGTACCCAGTCAAGATTGCGCCAAACTTCGCAGCCATAAAATTTGCGAGGAAGATATTCATCATCAAGTTCGCGCAAAGCCTGAATGACAGAGATGACAACGCCAATATGGGTAAGGTGTTTATCTGCTAGATTATGGGTATAGATAACTTCAGGGCGAGTTTTTTTAATTATTTCTTTTAGATCTTTTACCAAATTTTGCGAGGAATAAGGAGATTTTACCTCTGTACTTGAATAGAGTAATTGAAACATGGCAAGGTAGTCCCCTTTGCGAGCTGCTTCATTCTGCTCTTCTTGTCTAATCTTTTGCATTTGTTCATCAGTGAAGTCTGCAAAGAGGCCACTGCGAGCACAGCCTGCCCCATTAGTGCATGTGACTCCTGTAAAGTGTAATTTGGGGTTATTTTTACATTCCATAATTCCAGGAAGAGACATTATTTCCAGATCGTCTTGGTGGGCACCAATTCCTAAATGGGTTGTTTTCTCTAGAGGAATGTTTTTGATGTCTAAAAAAACGGCATCATTATGGTGAAACTTCATCTAGTCCTCCAAAGCGGGTAGACTTGCTGCTGCAACAGCTTGTCCTACGCGTTTAAATTTTTCGTCAGGAATATGTATTTTAATTTTTTCATTGAGATCAGGGTATTGTTGTGCAAGTGTTTGGCGAGCAACTTGCAAGATGGTTTCTCCTCCTAAACCAGAAGTCACTCTTCCTAAAATAAGCAAATTTTGTAAATCGTAAAAGTCCCCATAATGAGGAATCGTATGGCCGAGATAGAAACCAATACTTTCAAAAATTTTGAGAGCATTGCCATCTTCTGCATTGGCCTTGTCTTGGATCAGTTTTAACCTCTCTGGAAGTGGCATTTCTGCGGGAAGGGCCATCTTCTCATAGAGGGCGAGTTTATTAACAGCCTGTTGAGAAAAATAAAGGGCACCTACGCCAAAGTCTTTTGACCACTCATCTTGAGCTGCTCGAGTATTGTAATCAACAGGAGCAAAAGCCAACTCATTGAGCATTCCAGTAATTTGTCCTTGGGCATTGATATAGCCAACTGCTTCAGATGATCCCATTGCCAATCCTAAAATTGAATGGCAGTTCAGACTCATCGCTCCAGCCAGGGCCGTGACATCGCCATCATTGACGACCGTGATGGGGACCTGCCACTCTGACTGTAGTCTCGAGAAAATATTGGTGACTTTTTCTTTAAAGAGCTTGGCGGGAACTGCTCGAAAAAGAGAAGCCACTTTTATCTGATTGTTCATTATAATTCCAGCAGAACTCCCCCCAATCGCATCTAGGCGAGGGAGATGATCTCTGGCTATTTGTAAGCCTTCATTAATTTTTTGGATATGATATTCTGGATCGGATTCTGTTACAGGCGTCCAAGGTATTTCAGTGCTAAAAAGTACATTGCCATCTTGGACTGCTGCAATTTTATAGTCACTGGCCCCTAAATCAAATCCAATGCGGCAGCCCTCTAGGTGACCGCCAATCTTTGCTTGGTTACTGGAAGGATTAGGGAGTTCTTTTTCATGGCATTGAATAACAGAAAAACCACCATAGACTTTTGTCATGAGTTCTGAATCGAAGCCTCGACTTCCTAATGTTGAATAATCTTTAGCTACTTTTTGGCAAATTTTGAGAGGCCCCGCCAAATAGAGCTCATGTCCACCTTGGGCCCATAACAAAAACTTCACGAAGCGATCAACGTAAAGTTGAGTATTTGTTGCCATGGAAGAACCCTGAGGGACAAGCGCAAGCTTAAAGCGAGAAGTATTACCGATGGTATCTTTAAGAGCAATATGCAAGATTTCTTTTTGAGGATGAGCTTCTGCAATCTCATTGTATCGCTTGTTAAATAAATAAGCGGGGAGATAATTTTTGTCACAGGGAGTGGGTGTGATAAGTGACTCTATATCTATGTTGCGATCAATCATAAAAAACTCTCAATTT
>QKCN01000053.1 GCA_003245675.1 Bacteriovoracaceae bacterium
CCTTGACTTAGGAAATGATATTATCGGTCTTATCATCGATAGCATCAGCGATGTCATTGAAGTCGAACCAAGTGAATTAAGAGAACTCTCTCAAAACGTTTCACCTAAGCTAAATAGCGTGCTTGACGGAGTCATTAATATAGATAACCAGTTGGCGTTGGTAATTTCACTTCCCAAAATGCTATCAGACATGAATAAAGGACGATCAAATGACTGATCATTGCTCACTGATGGAGCTCTCTAAACATTTGGTCGACAAAGTTTTGCCCAAAAGAGTTGATGCCATTCTTATAGGAATCTCAACTGGAGGGCCCTTGGCCCTGTCCACACTCATCCAAGATCTAAGCCCCGATTTAAGCTGCCCAATCTTTATTGTTATCCATATTAAAGAAGGTTTTTCTCAATCCTTAGTTGCGCAACTGCAAAGAAAAAGTGTTTTACCCATTCACGAGGCAGAACATATGCAAGTACCACAAGATGGACACATCTACATTGCCCCCTCGGGCAAGCACATGCTCATAAAATACAATACTAATCAATCAAACGCAGGCATGTATCGAATCGTGCTAAGCGACTCTGAAGAAGTTAACAGCTGCCGGCCATCTGTGGATGTGCTTTTCAATTCAGCGACAGCTTTATGTAATAAAAACATGCTTGGCGTTATCATGACTGGCATTGGACATGATGGAGCACAAGGAGCATCTGAGCTATATACCAAAGGAAAAGGATACATTCTTATTCAAGACCAAGAGTCATCAACGGTATGGGGTATGCCCAAAAACACACTACGAAAGGACTGTGTAAGTGAAATCCATTCATTAGACAGGCTGGGGAAACGCATCAATAACATTGTCCTTAAACAAGAGAAGAAAGCTGATGAGTGAATTGCTTGATATCCAAACAATAACAAAAATCTGCGAGCTAGTAGAAAGAGAAAGTGGCATCCACTTGGACCTCTCAAAAGAATACCTACTAAAAACACGCCTTGCTCCATTTATAAAGAAGCATAAATTTGGCACTCAAATAGATTTTACGACCCAGATACTCGCTAATCCCAAATATCTACATGAAGTAGTAGAACTACTTACCACAAATGAAACATACTGGTTCAGAGATGATAGACTTTGGTCAATATTACAACAGCAACTTATTCCTGATTTACTGGATGACCTCATCCATAATCGCAGAAGAAATGTCTCGATCTGGTCTTCGGCTTGTTCAACAGGGCAAGAACCCTATTCAATTGGCATGTCGATTATGAATGAGATAGACAAAAGAGGGATTAGCAAAGATTATTACCGCCTTTTTAGGATCCTCGCAACGGACCTCTCTGATAACAATCTCCATCATGCCCAAAAAGGGATCTATTCTTCAGCACAAATGCAGAGAGGAACAACAGAAGACCATATGACTTATTTCAAATCGACTCATAATAATTGCCATCAAATTCACCCTGAGCTGGGACAGATCATTGAGTTTAGAAAGCTAAATTTACTTTCTCCATTCCACTACGAATTGGACAAATTTGATCTGGTGTTTTGTCGCAATGTCCTTATCTACTTTAAAGAAGACATGAAAAATGAGATTTTGAAAAAGATTCACAATACAATGGAGAGTGATGCCTTTTTGATTCTCGGATCGACAGAAGCAATTTTACAAGATCAGTTATTCACATTTGAACCTCGCTATAAAAACATATGCTATAAAAAAAGGCTCAACACATGAAGACATTTTCTTTAGCCAATGCCAATGTGCTAATCATTGATGACACTTCCTTGATGAGGGCCAGCCACAAGAAAATGCTCATGACCATGGGAATTAAAGAAGACAATATGGCGTTTGCAGAAAATGGGGCCGAAGGATTAAGTGAACTTGCCAATATGATAAAAAGTAAAGGACGCGTGGATTTAATTATATGTGATTGGGATATGCCCAAAGTTAATGGAATTCAGGTGCTAGAGAAAGTTCGCCAAGTACCGATTGCTCAAAAAATCCCATTCATCATGATCACAGGTCACGCAGACAAGGCCGATATTATTACGGCCATTAAAAAAGGTGTAGATGCCTACATGGTCAAACCCCTGAAGGAAGAAGATTTTCAAGACAAAATCATTGAAGGCTTATTAATTGGGTTTATTCGTTTATAAAACATACGAGAGGTTATTATGTCCAGCATGACAAAGAAACAATCTATTTTACGGAAGATTTTATTCAGCAACGTGGTATATCTACTACCAGTGCTTGTCTTATTATACCTTTTCATTCAAACCAGAATGGAAGCAATTGTATTTGGAGAAAAAGAAATTCAGGGAAATGAGGCCCTATCACACTTAACAAAATCATTGTTTTCTATTAACCAACTCTCCTTTAGTACTGCTGGCGATTCAGCTGATACAATTAGAAATGATTTTAACAGTTCTCAAGCAGGTGCACAGCAGACTCTAACCGAATTCAGTGAAAATCTGAGAATCAGTATCCCCCCGCTCCGCGAACGAGAAATACTAAAAAACACAGAGGACTTGTCCAATATCATTTATTCGATTTCAGCTTCGCCCAGCAGAGAAGTGCTTTCAGTTGAAACAGATCGTATTATTAACCTCATCAGCTACGTAGGAGATACTTCCAACCTCATTCTTGATCCTGATCTTGATAGCTACTACCTTATGGATATTTTGCTTCTCAGAAACATTGAAGTTCTTAAAACACTTCATGCCATACAAACACTTGTAAATTTCAAAGATGCCAACCATGATGAATTACTGGTACTACACTCTCAGCTTGCAAAAAACCTAGATGATATTTACACGAGCTATGAAAAGGTTTTATTAGAAGACCCTAACTTTTATGGTGCGATCCTTAACAAAGCGAAGATGGACAGCATGATTAATGGTTTCTTGCAAAACTATCGCAATAAAACCAAGGAAATCGAAGAAATCCTCATAAACCCCAAGCTTCCTATTAAGCTCAATATGTTTGACAAAGATTCTCAGCACGCCTTTATCTCTTACTTAAATTATTTCACCAATGACCTCACCAACTTACTCAAAAAGCGTATTGAGAGCTATCAAAGAGGTCTTTGGATTGGAATTCTTTCCGTTGTGCTAACTCTTTTGGCAGGTCTCATCATCAACTACATTATGGCAAGAAGAATTGTCAGACCATTATCAAGCTGTATTAAAAAGATGGTAGAAATCACAGAACAAAAATTCACCAAAATCACTGAGTTCGCAGCTAACGATGATGAAGTCGGCGAATTGATTAAAAGTATCAACAAAACAGTTGATGCCTTATCTGACGGGAAAATACGTACTCAGCACCTTATCGACAATATTCAAAAATTGCCCATCCCCGTGATTGAGACAGATAAAGATCGCAAGATTGTCTACGTCAATGATTCAGCAAGAGTTTTCTGTTCACAAGAAATGCCCGACAATGAAAAAATAATTAATTCTCCAGAAGAACGGCCTCTATTATTTGAAAACTTCAACTTTGACTTTACCGATGAAGAGCAAAAGCAATTCATCTCCAGTTTACAAGAAGGGATTTCATTTAAAAAAGAGATTACTCTTAAGGGAGAAAGTCAACTCATTCCTACTCTTTGCCACGTTATCCCAATCGAATCTCCGATCAATCCCAATGGAAAAATCTTGTGCTTCAGTGACTTGACGGAAGTTTATGAGCTGCTCACCAAAATGTATTTTGGGATTAAAAACATTGACCAAAATACGGAAAAGCTAGTAGATACGGCAAAACTCATGCAAGATGATGCCACTCGTTTTAACAAGCACAATGCGCTAACACAAAAAATCACAAACGATATGGTTGAAGCCTTTGAGGAAATTTTGACTAAATCAAGTTTTGCTCAAGACAATGTAGATAAAGTTTCTAATGAATCATCACAGACTGATGAAAGTGTGACGGCAACAGCAACAGCCCTTGAAGAGATGAGTGGCGCAATTAACGAGCTGTCAAAGAACACATCCAAAACGGCCAATGTTGCTCAAGAAGCAGACACAAGGGCAAAATCATCTGCTGAAATCATGAACCAATTGATCCAAGACTCTAAAGAAATTGGTAAAATCATTAGTATCATCGAAAATATCGCCGACCAAACCAATCTCTTGGCCCTCAATGCGACCATTGAAGCGGCCAGCGCAGGTGAAGCGGGGCGCGGCTTTGCAGTAGTGGCTTCGGAAGTCAAGGGATTGGCAAATCAAACCATTAAGTCTACCGAAATAATTTCAGGCCACATTGAAAGAATTACTGAAACCATTAAAAATGCCCATGAAGAAATTGGCCGCATTAAAGAAATTGTTAACAGCGTTGTGGAATTCACCAGCACAATTGCGACAAGTATTGAAGAGCAAAGTTTTGCCATCAAGGACATTTCAAAATCGATGAATATTGCTTCTGGCTCCACCAACAACATTTCAAACAGTAGCAAGACATTAATTACAATTATTCACGAGATGAACCAAATTAACATTGAATCGAAGAAAAAGATTGAAGACGTACTTTCAACTGTCGTTGACTACCAGCAAATATCTGAGGACATTGATAAAGTCAATGAAACAACCCAAGATATCTCTTCACACTTAAAGGAGCAGGCTATTGACTTCCAGACATCTTTGAAAAAATTTGAACTTCTGAATAAGCTCATTAGCTAGAGGAATATATATGAAATATGCAATATCTCAGATTGAGTTCGGCGTTCCTCTCAATCTGAATAGACAGGACTTTCTTATCGCACTAAAAGATCCTGCCATGCTTAAACAGTACTGCAAAACAGTTGATTGCCTTGCCTTCTTTGGGAGTAACCCCATTGAAATGTCAATCACCGGAGGAGTGTGCAAATTTGCGGTCCCCCCGCAAAAAGTGGAAGAAGAAAACAAAGTTCGCATTGGAATTGAAATGCTCCAAATTGGCCGTGCTCAGCGTCCCATTTTTGACTGGCTTGAGCTCTCTGAGTCTCAAAATGCAACGATGATTCTTGAGTTTGGGACAACTGATAATATAAATTACTTTTTATCGGGACTGTCTTTTGCAAGAGTCCCTGTTTTTAATGCACATGCATCGACTGATTACATGAGTGTTACGGGGACTAATACTTATGGCATTAAAAATGCTGCTGCTTGGGAGGCTATCATAAAAATGGCCAATGCCGCAGTCAAAGACAATCTCTACTTCACAGAACTCATGCCCTCTCTCGACTGCTTGAAGAATCGCTTCGCTGAACCAGAGATTATTGAGCTGATGAATGATGAAGAATTAATGAATGGAATTTGTGGCAGACTCTCTGAAGAGCTGACAAAGCTACTTCGAAAAGATGTCATTTTAGAACCGAAGTGCGATAATACAACCCCAGTCTTTTTCCAAATCGGGCAAGAGACGCCGGTCAATATTTTAGATGCAGCTTCTAAAGAGTCCTTTTTGATCCTACTTCTTCTCTATCTAGAACTAAAAAAACAAATAGAAACAGATATACAACTCATGACATTACACAATGTTGAGTCTTTTATTGGAATTGATATCTTTCCTGGTGTTTACAAGATGATAAAGAAAAAAGGTATTCAATTCTTTGGAACAAGCAAATCGGCAATTGTTGCGAAGTCAGTATTTACAAATGGAGGACCTATTTTAAAATAGGCCTCCATGGTCATGGGAGCAAACTAACTTCGAACTAAGAAAGTTTAAATTGCTGTATCATTTCTTCCAGTTCCTTTGCCGCTCTTAGAAGTTCTTGAGAGGCAGAAGCAGACTCTTCAGCACTGGCCGTATTCGTTTGAGTGACCTGATCAATTTGTCCCAAGGCAATAACCATTTGGCTGACTCCTTCAGCCTGTTCATTCGAGGCGGTCGCAATCTCATTTACGAGAGCTGTCACGTTCGTAGAACTCTCAACAATTTTCACCAACGATTCTGCAGTCGCATTGGCCAAAGTGCTTCCAGCTTGAACAGAACTTACTGATGTCTCAATAAGTTCTGTGGTTTCTTTTGCGGCAATTGCACTTCTGGCCGCTAAATTCCGGACCTCTTCTGCCACAACCGCAAACCCTTTGCCATGACGTCCTGCTCTGGCCGCTTCGACCGATGCATTCAATGCCAATAAATTGGTTTGAAAAGCAATTTCATCAATCACTTTAATAATTTTTGAGATATCTTCATTCGACTTGGTTATTTCCCCAATGGCATTTACCAAATCTTGCATTTTAGTATTCCCCTCTTCCGCAATATTTTTAGAATCATTACTCATATTTTGTGCCGTAGTCGCATTAGTCGCATTCCCTTTGATTTTAGAACTCATTTCATTCATAGAACTTGTTGTTTCCTCCAAGCTACTTGCCTGCTCAGTCGCCCCTTGAGACAGAGTATGAGAAGCACTCGCAACGGCATCAGAACTATTATAAACTTCAACCACAGTTTTCTTAACTCTTTGTAGAGTATTACTAATTGAACTCACCGTTGCATTAATCGAATCTTTGAGTAAAGCATAATCTCCAGTGTAGTCTTTTGAAATTTCCACGGTGAGATCACCTCTAGATACTTTTTCCAAGACACTCATTGCCTCCGAAATAGGCCGCGCAACCCCCTCTAAGACCTGATTCATGCCATTAATAATGGGAACAAATTCATTGGGCAATCCTACAGTTTCTCCTCTTGCACTTAATTGTCCTTGTTCTGCTGCAAGACTTAGCTTATTGCACTCAACACCGACCAAAGCCAATGGCCGACTAACGAATCGAGCGATAAAAAAGAAAAGAATGGCCAAAATAATAAGCAGCATAACACTGGCCGACCAAATCATCTTTTGCTTAAGTTCTTCAATGTCTCGATTAAAATCTTCCGAATCAACAGTTGCGACGATGTACCAGTCTAGGTCTTTCAAGTAGTGAAAAACCCCGGTCTTTTCAACAACATGTCCTTTTTCTTTGCTGCTCCAGAAATACTTAATTACTCCATTTTTAGCATTGATGATTTTTTGGATAAAAGCCTCACCATGGGCATCTTTTGTTTCATAGAGGTTTTGTCCTTCTAACGTCGGATGCAATTGCAAAATGCCTTGACTATTGAGCGCAAAGAAATAACCACTATTTTTGATCTTCCGCTGCCTGATTTCATTTAAAAAGATTCCTAGGTCTTTTTCTGAAACACCTGTGTAAATTGCGCCAATGATTTCTTGAACGTTGTTATAAAGAGGACGATAGGCCGTAATATACCAACCGTTCACCACATAGGCCCTTCCAAAAAAGGTCTCACCCTTAACAATTGTTTGATATACAGGTGAGCTTTGGGGGATATAAGTGCCAGTGGCGAGGGTCCCATCTTTTTTTACAATATTAGTCGAAATGCGCAGCAAGCCTTCTGGTATTAATTGAAAAAGGGTTGCAGTTGTTCCCGTTAAAGCAGCTAGCTTATTAATTTCCTCAGTTGCTCCATTTATGATCTTATCTTCAAACACCATCGCCGGTATTTTGATGCTGCTTTTTTGGTGATCAACTTGATTTTCAATATTTACTTCGATCAACTTGTGAGGATCGACAGCTAGCTTTCCCTTAAAAACATCTGTCGCCACATCAATGGCATGTTTTTGAAAACTTAAATTTTGGTTATAAGCTAATTCCAGGGACGAATACACTCCTTGTACCATACTTTCCAGTCCTTCTTCTGCAAGCTTATCAACTGCCGTTTTAGAGGTATTATAATTTTGAACAATGAGACTGATGAAGCAGATGGCAATAATCGTACCAATACCTGAAAGAATCTTATTTTGAAGCTTCATTTTCTTAAACATGAGCCGCTCCTTTGCAAAGAGTTTCTACAGATTTTTTATTTAATATTTTAAATCTATTACGCAAAATATTTCAGGACGAACTTGTAAGTAGTTTCTGGGGAGGAAATATACCCAAAACGAGAAGATATTCACTCTGTAATAAACTAATTTTATATCATTACATTTTATGTCCTTAATAAAATAAATTATATCGACTGAATCTTTTGCGCTTTCATCCATTCGATAAAAAAATATCTTTACATATTCACATTCGAATAACATAATATTCTCAAATAATTCATTCTTAATATCTGAATATATTAATTTAACCGGGAAGAACAGACTAGGAGGTTTATAATGTCTATTCGCCTACCACTACTTTTGAGTTTCAGTTTATTGCTCACCAACGCGGCTTTTGCCACTAACGGTGACAACATGATCGGCTTCGGTGCTGTTTCACGTTCTATGGGAGGAACTGGTATTGCACTTCCCATGGGGCCAGAAAGTGCACTTAAAAACCCAGCATTGCTCACTCATGACAAAACATTTGAATTCAGTTTCGCGGGAACTTACTTTGCTCCCCAAGTTGAATCTAAAAACGAAAATCGTGCAGACAAAACCATTGAAAGTGATGCAGACACTTTTATGATTCCTGCCATTGGATTCACTTATGCCATTAATAAAGATTTTACTTTTGGTATGGGAGCCTTTGGGACTTCAGGACTTGGTGTTGACTATCGCGACTCGCGCGCAAGTAGCACTGCTGCGCAAGATGACGGGCTTTTCAAAATGGCAACATCATTGACTCTGATGAAATTTTCACCTTCATTAGCCTATCAGTGGAAAAACCTTCTTGTGGGTGTACGCTTCGACATTCTCTACGGCTCTCTTGGCATTTCTTATGATCAAGCATCTGCAGGAAGCACGGCCGGGAGCCAAGGAGCAGGAACATCTGATGATTTGGGCTTTGGCTACGACTTAGGACTTGGCTATGCATGGGAAAACTTCACTTTTGGGGTCAACTATCAAGCACCAATCAAAATGGAATACAAAAAGCAATTAACTGATTCTGCTGCAGACTTTGGCGCCTCTTCAGTTATTGGTTCTGATGAATTAGAACAACCAGCCGAAATTGGCCTAGGTGTTGCTTATACTTGGAATGCTCTCACCGTAACTGCGGACTACAAAATGATTCAATGGGAAGATGCAGAAGGTTACAAATCATTTGGTTGGGATAACCAAGATGTTTACTCCTTGGGCCTACAATATGCTCTTAAGGAAACCAAGATTCGTGCAGGCTTTAACTACGCTAAGTCTCCCTTGCAAGATAATGCCATCAATCGCAGCAAAGATATGATGACCGATGGTCAAATTCACGTTTTGAACCTCATTGGCTTCCCTGCCATTATCGACAAGCATTTCACCTTGGGGGTTGGTCATGAATTTAATAAAAATTTTGGAATGGACTTTGCGGCAACGTACTCTCCTGAAGTGACTGAAGCCACTCAATTTAATGGGCAAAATTTCGAAACTAAACATAGTCAGTATAGTACTTCTCTCGCCATGCGCTGGAACTACTAATTTCGGCAGGAGGAGAGGCCCCCCTCTCCTCCTCTTTTTTGTACACAAAAACTTATCTTCCCTCATTTTCAAAGCTACCTTATAGTTTTCCTCTATGGTGGCACTTTTTACTTTTTCACTACTTATTCTTTTTGCTTTTTGCTTAGCAATTCTTGCTGATCGCCTAGGTATTCCTCGTGTAACATCCTATCTTTTCGTTGGAATCCTATTTTCATCAGAACTCTTAGGGTCTTCTCTATTTCCCGTTCCTTTTTTTGAACTCAGTGAAGCAATTACAGAAATAGCGTTAGGTATTATTGCTTTTCTCATTGGTCTGGAAATCGATTGGGATTTTTTAAAAAAGCACCCTTTTCCCCTAATTTGGGGGACATTGGGACAAGTCATTTTGGCCGTTCTTTGCGTTTCTTTGGTCTCTTACTTATTTATTCCAAACTTAAAGCTCGCAATAGTTTTAGGGGCCATATCTGCAACAACGGCCCCTGCTGGCACAATTGCCATTATTGAAGAATATGGAGCCAAAGGACTTGTCACAACTTTTCTTCTTGGAATTGTCATCTTAGATGATGCCTTAGGTGTTATGATCTTTGAATTTCTCACCAGCTTTTTCAGTAATGGACACTACTTTTCTCACATACTCACAAAACTACTTGGTGTTATAATGTCTTTGGTTCTGGGCGGGGCCCTAGGGGTTATTTCAGGAATATTTAGTCGTTTTTTTCAACAAGAAGAACTAAGGTTCCCTCTTTTTATGGCCCTCATTTTGTTTGCCGTTTCTGTTTCCAATATTTTGCAAATTTCTCCGATACTCGCCTGCATGTCTCTAGGCCTGCTAACACAACTCGTTTCTAAACAGCAAAGAGAAGAGCTGATGCTGCCCATCAAGCATATTGAGGAGTTCATTTTTATTGTTTTTTTTATTTTTGCCGGTCTTCATTTTTCTCCCAAAATTTTTGCGGAAAATTTCATGCTCATTGCCATTTACATCGTGGCCCGCTCCTTGGGAAAATATATAGGAGCTCTCTGGGGAACAAAGCTTGGAGGACTTAGCACGACAACAGGGCGCTGGTTGGGTTTTGGCCTTCTACCGCAGGCAGGCATTGCTCTTGGCCTTGCTATTTCCCTCCACCATAAAGAAGGCTTTGAAGAAATTGCCTTACTTGTGATCAATATAACAATGGGAACAACCATTTTTTATGCCATTTTAGGGCCTATTTTAACCAAATACTCTTTAATGAAAGCCGGGGAAATAAGTTCTACAAATAAAACAGGGAAATAATTTTATTTCATATACTTATAATGATTAGCTAATAAGTGACGATAAGATTACATGAACAAATTGAGTCTTCGCTCACGTATTTTGCTTGTTACCAGCTTACCGATTATTATATCGACTTTAGTCTATATTGTTATGGCCATTATTTTTGAGGGCAAGATCGAAAAGCGAAATCAAGCTTTCCTCTTAAGTCAACAATTGATCAAAAATGTATTTCAAATGCACGAATCTCTCAGTGATGTAGTTAGAGCAGATGTCAAAAGCTCTCATTTTTTTCAAGAACACAAAAGTAATAACACCATGACCCTAGAAACAAACTATCAGCTCGCCTCTGATTTATTGGAAAAGATGCTCCCCCTAAAAGAAAGCTTGGGAAATAATCCTGACTTAAATAATAAGCTAAAACAAAAGCTGCAAGAATATAAGAGAGAGTTTAATACTTATATAAAAGTCACCCTTTCCTTAGGATTCAAAAATTGGGGAACAATTGGCATCTGGCGGGCAAAAATCCATGCACTAGAGTCAATTATCAATAGCTTTAAGGATTTTCATTTAAAGTCCTTAATGCTCATGCTCCGTCGCCACGAAAAAGATTACCTATTAAGAAATGATGAAGAATACATCGAAAAAATGAAAAAAGGCGTTGATGATTTACTAGAGTACGTCAATCACCATGTTAACTATATCGACAAAAAGACTATGCGCCACTTAGTACAAGAGTACTATTCCTTGTTTTTAAACTATGTCGATAGTCGAAAAAAACAAGTCGCCACTCTCGAGCTTATTTCTAAAATTGAAAAAGATTTCACATCCCTCCTTGTGCAAATCAACATATCAATCGTCAACTCTGCACTAGATTTACAAAAACAGCTAAAGATATTTGTTATCTTTATGCTATTAATCTCTTTTGGTGGGGCAATTATTTTATCCATGTTTTTTTCCAAAATCTTAATGAACCCTATAAATCTTCTTGTGCAAAAAATAAAAAAACTAGATCTGGTGACCAAAAATAGCTTAAATGAAATTCATTCTTGTCCAGAGATTAATATTTTAAGAGATGCCATCATTTCCTTAAAGGACCAAACTGAAGACCAAGAAAAGTTGATTGAATCAAGTGCCCAAATGACCACCTTAGGCGAGGTAGCGGCCAATATCTGTCATGAATTACTTAATCCCCTCAGCATTATCAGCACTTCTATCGAAACCATCAAAAATAAAAAAATCACTTCCCCAGAGTATTTTCCTGAAAAACAGTTTTCTTTCATCGATATTGCAACAACTCAGTCCATTGAGATTGTCCGCAATATACGAAAACTTTCACGCAAAGATTTTGGCTCAGATTTTGCTGAATTTGAACTCAATAATATTTTTACCCCTATTCATTTCTTATTGGGCAATAAGCTAAAATATGCAAATATCGCCCTTTCAATTGAAGGGTTTGATAATCGTATCCGGTATTTAGGCTCTGAGTCGCTTCTTTCTCAAGTGGTTCTAAATCTCATTAATAATGCAAGACAGGCCATCGAAAATTTAGAAACTCGCTGGATTCACATAAAAACAGAAGTCAGCAAAAATTTTTATCGCATTCTAATTTTAGATAGTGGCCAAAAAGTTCCTCCAGAAATTCAAAAATTACTTTTCAAAGAAAGAATTACAACGAAGGACAGAGATGAGGGGACGGGCTTAGGCTTATTTTTATGCAAAAGTATTATCGAGCGCCATGGCGGAAATATCTATCTAGATGCAGAGCAAAAGCATACCTGTTTTGTGATTGAACTTCCCTCTGCTAATGAAAAGTTCTAAAAGACCGATAGAATGGTTAAGACTTGTTTACTACTTATAAACTGCGGCATATGACATTAGAAAAATACTCTCTGACCATATTAGATTCACTTCCTTTTTGGATTATTTCGGTAACCAGAGATGCAGAAATTACAGATTGCAATAAACGTTTTGCCGAAGACTTAAAAAAGAAACCAGAGGAAATTATCGGGAAGAAACTCGGGGAAGTGCTAGCTTGCCAGCAGCTAAAGAACCACCCTAATGGATGTGGCACACTTGGTTACTGTATCAATCAATGCCATTTTCGAAAATTTTTAAAACATATAATTTCGGGAAACAAAGATCAGCCATTTTCTGAGGAAATAGAGTTTTTCCAGCAAGGGACCCAAAAAGCACAAAGCTTTAAACTTCACTTCATGCAAACAAAAAAAGAAAACGAAGATATTGTTCTTTGCATTGAAGATATGCGCCAAAAAAATATCAGCGAAAAACTTAAAGAGCAAAAAATCAGGACAGAAGGAATCATGGCGCTTATTGTTTCCTTGGCCCATGAGATTAACAATCCCTTGGCCATCATTAAAGGGCTTGTAGATCGAATATACCGAACCAAAGATCTCAACCAAGAAAATCTCGATAAAATCAATACTCAAGTTGAGCGCATAACGGGTCTTATCAAACATCTTTCCAATTTGACGGAAATTGATCTGCATTCATATACCGATGATGTCCCTATGCTCAAAGTCAATGACAAGGGCCCATCCAATAAAACGCGCTAAAAATTACTGCTCAGCACAAAAAACCTTGACTAGAAGCAAAATTTGAGTAAAATGCTCAAAAACTATCGATATTTAATTATCGATACACAAGAATCAATTTTGGGGAGGTTTTATGGCCGTACAATCTTTTAAAGTTCCTAACACTATCGTTTTTGGACAAAATGCTCTTGATCATCTATCTGAAATCAAAGGAAAAAAAGCCATTATCGTCACAGGTGGTAGTTCTATGAAGCGCTTTGGCTTTATTGAAAAAGCTCAGGCAATTCTAAAAAAAGGTGGAATTGAATCCGTGGTTTTTGATGGTGTTGAACCAAACCCTTCTGTTGAAACCGTAGAAAAAGGTGCACAGACCATGCGTGACTTTAATCCCGATTGGATTATTGCTCTTGGTGGCGGCTCAGCGATTGATGCTGCTAAAGTCATGTGGTGCTTCTATGAGTATCCAGAATTAAAATTTGAAGATATTGTTCCTGTCTGTTCTATGCCAGAACTCAGAAAAAAAGCAAAATTTGCGGCAATTCCTTCAACTAGCGGTACAGCTTCAGAAATCACTGCTTTTTCTGTCATTACCGACACGCAAAAGCACATCAAGTATCCTATTGTATCACCCTATATCGTGCCAGATGTTGCGATTATTGATCCAGAACTTCCGGCCAAAATGCCTCCGCATATTACTGCCAATACTGGAATGGATGTCATGGCCCATGCTGTTGAAGCTTATGTATCCAAAGCGGCCAACAGCTATGCCGACCCTCTTGCTCTTGAAGCAATTGATCTCGTCTTCAAAAACATAAAAAAAGCCTATGCAAACGGCAACGATATGGAAGCCAGAAATAATATGCACAATGCTTCTGCCATGGCCGGAATGGCATTTTCCAACGTATCTTTGGGAATTGTTCACTCTATGGCGCACAAAATTGGTGGAGAATTTGGTGTTACGCATGGCTTGGCCAATGCAATCCTTCTTCCGGCCATCATTGAATACAACAAAAAATCAACTGATAAATATGCTAAGATTGAAAAATATTTAGGAATTGATAGCTTGGAAGATGCGATCAGAAAGCTCAATAAGGAACTGGAAATCCCTGCAACTTTCAAAGAGGTTACTGAAGTATCAATTACTAAAGATCTCTTCGAGCAAGCACTAGGACGCATGTCTGAGAATGCACTCAATGATCCTTGTACTTTCACCAATCCAGGTCAACCAACAGCACAAGATATTGCCGAAATTTACAAAGTTTCTTACTACGGAAAATAGTTTTCGCAGGAGTCTCTCTAAAATAGAGAGACTCCTATTCTCCTTCTTGACATAAGCACTTATCTTATCAAAAATCTCTGTATCCCTTAAAAGCATAAAAGGTAAGTGTAGTGGCCAATTTCAAAGACATAATAAAGAAACTCCCGTATTCCCTACTCTTTTACTTTCTGTTTTCTTTTTCCTTTTTACTCTTTTTGCATTTTGATTGGAGAGTTCAAGCCTTGCGGGCCGACTTCGACACTGTTGCACGCATCATATTAGGATTTCTGTCTAGCTACTTACTCTGGGCATCGGGCTTCTTACTTATCGCCCGCCGCTGGCCGAAAGCCCTCTTTTCCTTAAGTATTTTATGCATTTATTTTTTGCTATTTGCCTACCATCTACGCACAGGAACAAACTTCTCAATCTCTTTACTAATTGACAATTGGCAAGAGCTCTTTTACGCCAAGAGCTGGGAAGTTATAGCAGATAGCCTAAAGCCTCGCGACTGGCGCCACCTTGTGCTCATCTTTGTTTCGGGTTTGATCCTGGAGCACTTTTTTAAGCTTCTTTCTCGTGGAAACATACCGCGTTTTGCAAAAGACAAGTTCGCCTATCCCCTACTTTACCTTGCAATCCTCGTACAGCCCTTTAAGCTTTATGAGGAAATAAGTTATCTGTGGCAAGAAGGGATTGAGTCACTCATTCCAGACTTTAAATATCAAAAACTCGCAGAAAAATGGGATACCCAAATGTATCCCCTTAAACAAAAGCAAGAAGGGATTGGCATTCTCCAAAATAAGAAAAGCGTCATCCTTGTTCTTGTTGAGTCACTAAATGGGATGTTTCTTGAAAAAAAGACAAAAGATGGACAAGAGATACTCCCCTATCTCAACTCCCTTTACCGAGAAGAACTCAGCCTTACTCCTTTTTATGGCAATTCAATTCAGACCACAAAAGGGCATTTGGCCAGCCTCTGCTCAACGATTCCTCTTTTAAAAGGAAAACTCTATCGCAAAACAGAAATCCAGCTCCGCTGCCTTCCCGAAATTCTAAAAGAGAAGCAATATCAAACCTTTTTTTATCAAGCCTATGCCCGACTTTCCTTTGATAACACTCAAAATTTCCTCAAGCAAAATGGCATGGATAATATCTTTTCTATGTCAAACTTGAAACTCAGCAAAAAAGAGATCAAAGAGTACGATTGGGGGTGGGGCTTACAAGACGATATTTTTTACCAAAAATCATTGGAACATTTTTTGCAACACAGAAAAGCGAACTATCCATTTTTCCTCGTATTATCCCCAATATCCAACCATATGAAATTTCGTTCATTGCCTAAAAAATATCGAACATTATTCCCCGCCCCAGGAAAAAATCCCTACCAATTATATCTAAATTCTTTGCATGCCACTGATGACTTTTTAAAAAAACTAGTCAAATTTTGGAGGCAAAACCTCGCTCAGGAATCTATTTTGATTATCACCGGAGATCATTCATATCCCGCTGGTGAGCATAATAATTTTCACAATGAGTCCTATGCATACGAAGAAAACTTTCGAACTCCATTTGTTATTTTAGGAATGAGTGAATCCGAAAAAAATAAATTCATACCTAATCAAGCTTATTCTCAACTTGACATTGCCCCTTCTTTATTTGATCTACTGGGTATTTCTGCTGAACATGCTTTTCAAGGACATTCTTTTTTCAAAAAAACGGAAAAAAAAGTTATTCCCTTAATTCAGCCTTATGATGGAACCTATCTTGCGCTCATCCAGTGGCCATGGAAATTAGTGCATCAAAAACGCACCCAAAGAACTTGGCTTTACAATCTTGAGACAGATCCCCTTGAGAAAATGGACCAGTCTCAAAAAGAAACTGCAGCACTGCAGGAACTCTACCTCAAATCGGGAATGATTTGGCTCAACGAAAAGCTGGCAAAAGAAAATCGCTATTTCCCTTCAAGCGGGGCCAAACGATAGACTTCAATAAAGCGATCAGGCAAATAAGACAATTTTGCTTTTCTTAGCCCTTCTTCACCTAAGTCTTGCTCACGATTTATATAAGGAACTCCTTTCTCCCATATCTGTTGCGCAGTCGCTTGGTTTAAAGCTTGGGAAGCTCCTTTATAATCAAAGTTTGTTTTCTCAAAATGAACAGTTGCCATATCCTCATGCAAAATGTTCCATAGCGAAAAAGCAATGAGTTCATTTTCAACAAAAAGCAAAGTTCCCTGAACATCTAGCTCTTGATGATATAATAAAGAACGCCTTAATGCGCAAAACTCATTTTGCAATCCCTCTTGATCGGATCGTTTTTCACACCAGACTTTTGCCAAACGCTGACAAGCATCGATATCTCCAGCTTGAAAAGAGCGCACTGACCAATTGGGATACAATTTCTTAAATTGCGCAATGAGATTTCTCTTTTTGGAAAAAGATCGCCCATTGAGTTCCGCAAGATTTTGCGAAAAATGAATATAATCAAAATGATTGCGATCAAGCTCTACAAGGAAATATTTTTCAAGTTCTTCCCTATTGCTTTCAACAAACTCCTTATCGGCCAAAACAACTTTGCCGCAATATCCTTGCTGAACAAAAGAGTCCACCTCATCTTTAAGATCTTGCACAGAAGTATTTTCCCCCAAAGGCATCAAAACACGGTCAAAAGTCTTTGAATAAAGCACAAGCTGGTCTTTTGAATTTAAATACCAAAAATATTGAGATCCTGGGTGCCATGAAAAGAGAGTCATAAAATCAAACTCATTGTGTTTTTTTCCGCTTGTGACAAAAATTTCATTTAATACAAACTTATCTTCTAAGGTTAATTCTTTCATCATCATTTCAACTTCATTGGAATATAATTTTTCATCGGCTCAAAGCCTAGAGGTTCATAAAATTGTTGCGTGCCAGGCTCCCCCACGAGAGCAATCCAAGAGATACCAAATGTTTTCAAATGGGCAACGAGGTTTCGAATGACTTCTTTGCCATAACCTTTACCTCGATATTTTTTTAAAATATAAACATCTTGAATGTAAGCATCACTTACGCCATCAGAAATGGCACGTCCCATACCAATAATCTCATCTCCTTCCCAAAGAGCAACAAAAGCAAAAGTATTGAGAATAATTTTTTGAACAAGTTCTTTACCTTCACCTTGTTCTGCGGACAGCCATCCCGACTCCATATAAAGAGTGAGTAATTTATGGGCATCAAGAGTCTTAGATATTTCAGCTCTCATCCTTTTCCTTTCTTTAAACTCTCTTCAATCTTACTCAGAAAAACATCCTTAGAAATAGGCTTGGTAGCATAGCTTACTAGGTCCTGATCTAAAACGTGTCGAAATGACTCTTCTTCTAAAAATCCCGATAGAACAATAACTGGAATCTTAGGATTTACTTCTCTTAAGGCATAAAAGAGCTTGTCCCCTCTCATATCGGGCATAGAATAGTCCAAAACAACAAGGTCAATATTCTCACTATTTTTCTTAAAGAAGTCTAATGCCGCAAAGGGATGACAAAATGTATCAACCTGATGTCCTTTTTCTCGCAAAATGAGTTTATACATCTGACAAAGAAAATCTTCATCATCAACGATAAGGACATGCCCCATAAGTAAAGAGTTCGAGGCGATGTTTATTCCTTTTCCTTCTTCTAGTTCACCGGCAAGATGGGGATCTAATAAGGGAAAATAGATTGCAAACTCAGTTCCTCCATCTTGATGCGGAGGGAGGAGAGATATAAAACCATCATGAGCACGAATTGTTCCATAAACTGCGGCAAGCCCCATCCCCGTTCCCTGCCCTTCTGGCTTGGTCGTGAAGAAAGGTTCAAAAATGTGTTGTCTTGCTTCTTCCGACATACCACTTCCTGTATCGGCAATCTGTAGACAAATATAGTCCCCTTGCCGACCAGACCAAGAGGCTGGAATATGGCGTGGTCGACGGTCTTGACTCCAGCGCTCAATGCAAGTTGAAATAGAAATCAGTCCACCATCAGGCATTGCGTCTTTGGCATTCAAAACGAGATTGATAATTGCATTTTGGATTTGAGAAGGATCTCCCTTGAGCCGAGAGCTTGGTGCATCTAGTGCCGTTTTAAAAACGATATTTTTCTCAAGGCTATGTTCTAAAAGCTGAATTGATTCATTAATCAGAAGATGTAAATCCATATCTCGCGAAAGAATTTTACCTTTACGAGAATAGGCCAATAGCTTTTTGGTGAGATCAGCTGCACGCTGAGCAGCATTAATTATGCTACTAACGCTTAAAGAGAATTTTTCATCATGCACTTTTCCTTTTAAAAAAGTTGCGTGCCCAAGAATGCCGGCCAATTGATTATTGAAGTCATGGGCAATCCCTCCTGCAAGTTGTCCCATTGCTTGCATCTTTTCTGCTTGGCGTAGATCTTCTTCTAAACGACGTTTTTCCGTTATATTTTCAAGAACGCCTAATAACCTAAAGATATGACCATTTTGATCAAACACTGGAAATTTCGTCCGTCTGACATAGTGAACCCCTTTAGGGGTATCGATGGAGTACTCATCGACATTAATAAGTCGATCATCTTGCAAAATTTCAAGATCTTCTCTTCGAAAACGTCCACCATCTTCTTCTCCAAAAAGATCAAAGTCATTACGGCCGACAACATCTTTGGCCAATAGCCCAGATTCTTTTTCTAGAACCTGATTCCAAACTAAATAGTTAAATCCTTTGCGGGCATCTTTTACCCAAACACCAACAGGTAAGTGCTCAACACAAGTTTTAAAAAGCTCTCTTTCTTCCTCTAGCTTAATCACAGCCTGTTGATAATCCGAAATATCTCGAAGCTGCATCATAAAGCCATACTCATGGCCCAAAGCGGAAAGCAAAACAGAGAAATAAACTTTTCCGCGTCGCCCTGTCTCAATACCAAAAGTATGATAAAAATTTTCAAACTCTCCGCTTGCTTCAAAGGCAAGACGACCTTTCTTGACAAGCTCATCCTTAGAAATCAGCCTATCTTTTACCATTATGCTAAATAAGTTTAACCCCTTTAGATCTCCTTGGGACTCTATTCCCAGACTCGATAAGAAAAGAGAGTTCGCTTGAACAAATGTCCCCTCCTTATCAAACAAAGCAACCCCAAGTGGCGACTTATCGAAAATTCGTCGAAAACGATCTTCACTATCTCTTAAGGACTGAAGTTCAGGGTGTCGATCAGACAGGTCTGTCCCAATTCCCCCAATTCGAAAATCAGGTCCTTTTGAATTCAAGCTAAAAAGATTTATGGAAAAAGCTCGAGGAGAGGAGGCATCGAAATCAGAAGCAGGTGCTTTTAACGAGAAGGAGAACTTCCCGTCAGTCTTAATTTCACTCAAAGCATGTTTCCAAAATTCAGCCCCATCAATAAGAGTCGTTATATTTTCAAGAAAATCACCTTTTTTAACCAAAAAGACAGAGAAAAACTCCTCATTGCCAAACAAGATTTTCCCTTGCCTGTCCAACACAAAGACTGGTCCAGGGATATGCCTAAGAAAATCTAAAAAATAGCGATGGCCCTGAGAAGCATCTGCTTCTTTTTTTAGACAACCACTCCAGAGTGATTTCCAAGCGTCCTTAGTTCGTCTCCACATGCGAAGCAATCTCCTCTAAATATTTCCGAACTTCATCAACTGTCACTGTCTCCCCTAAAGAATAAAATTTACCATGAGAATCACGCAAAAAATAAGCGGGGACCCCTGTTTTTCCCTGCGACTGCAACCATTCAGTAATCCGAGAGTCTCTCTTGGTCCAATCGGCCACAAACATATGAACATTAAATTCTCGCATTAATGAAGAAAACTCATCTGTTCCTAGCACTAAAGCTTTATTTACTTTACAAGTAAAACACCACTTTGCCGTAAACTGTATAAAAACAAGCCCACGAGTCGCATCAACGGCTTCCTTTTTCCAGGGCTGCCAAACTAACTCAGAATGAGCTTTGCGCACTTCTTGGGCCATATTGCCACTCGCGGTGCGCTCCAGTTGACTGAATAAAAGCCAAGAACAGCCCATAAGCAAAAGCAAAAAGATAGAGCGCCCCCATAAGCGCGTGCGGCGTCCTTCAAGTCGCAGCCCCAAAAATCCCCAAAGAAACAGTAAAAAGAAAATGAAATATAAACGTCCCTGCCCCTCTATCAGATCAATCCACAAGTCAAAAAGCCAAAGGGCCGTGAGCAAAAGAGATAGCGCAAATATCTTTTTCAAATTTTCCATCCAGGCACCAGGCCGTGGAATCAAATTGACTAAGCGAGGAAAAAAGCAACTAATCCAAAATGGGAAACTCAATCCAATGGCCATCCCTGTAAAAATAAAAAAGATATTCATGGCACTAGTTGTAAAAGCAAAAGTTAAGGCCGTTCCTAAAAACGGTGCCGAACAAGGGGTGGCTAAAATTGTGGCAATAGCGCCTGCAAACATTTCTCGTATTGCAAAGTTTCGGACTTGAACTTTACCCCAAAAACGCCCTCCAGGAGTTTGAAATTCAAAAACCCCAAGCATGGATAATCCCATCACAAATAAAATGACAATCATAAACTGCACAAAGCCCGAAGACTGCAGCTGGAATCCCCATCCTATATTTTCCCCCATACTTTTGAGGACAACGACAACCAAGGCGAGAATTTCAAAAGAAAGAAGAACGCCTAGTGAATAGAATAAGTTCCCTTTGATGACTTGTGTGCGAGATTCCCCTGAAAGCTTCACTAGATTAAAAAGCTTTAAACCAATAACGGGAAGTACACAGGGCATAAAATTCAAAATAAATCCGCCAAGAATACTAAGCAGTAAAAACCATAAGAAAGACGCATCATACTCCATCATTTCTTGTTCAAGTGGACTTAGACTTCCTAAATAGAACTCCCAATCTTTTTGCGAAAGCTCTGAAACGATATCCAAAGTCACAAAGAGCTGCAGAGCAGGAGAATCTGCGGTTTGATTCATGACAAGAGAAAACTCATTGCGATCGACAAAGCTGCCATCATAATTGACTTCGAAAACACCATGTAAGCGCTTTTGCTTAGCATCCCAATATAAATTCTCTTTGACCAAATGATAAGCAGGATGAGGTAAAGGGAAAATTAAATTATTATTGCGTAAAATTGCATCCTTATCTTTTAGAGGCAAATGATAGTGTAAATACAATTTTTTAGTTTCTCTGACATACGAGAGAAAGAACTCCATTCCTTCAGGGATAGGAGCACGCTGAGGTAATTTCAAAAACTCAGCCTGCAAGCGACGATGCGACCACCAATTCCCTTTGGGGCTTGAAGTGATTCCACTATAGACTTTTAAATCAAGTTCTTCTTCTTCTGGGACACAAAGATTATGGCACGCCACCCATTCTGCCTTTACAGAAATCGTTTTCCCATCAAGCGCAAGCTGCAGAGGCTCACTAAGACGATAATATAATGCATATTCTCCCCAGTAGGCATATGCGATATTTCCATGTTCCCCTAAACGCCAAGGAATCGGCCAAGGCATGGCCTCTAGGTCTAAGCGCTTGCCACTTTTATCGGTGAATCTAATATCTGCAGCGGCTCCAGCATCTCCAGGATTTAACCAATAATTGTGCCAGCCATTAGGAACTCGAAACAAAACGGCCAAATAACTTTGCCCCCCCATAACCAATGATTGAGCATTTATTTGCACATTATTTGTAGTACCGGCCCAGCTCCCCAGACTAAAAAGCAAAGTAAGTAGAACAATAATCGTTTTCAAAAACTTCATTAGAACCTATAAAAATGTTTTCTGCGCAAAAAAGCAAAAACAATGAAATAAAAGGTGGCCAAACTTAAAATAATCGATGGACCAGTTGGGATATTGATCCAATAAGAAAAAGTAAAACCAACCAAGTTAAAAATAAGAGAAATCAAACAAGCAAAAATCATCATATGAAATAACGAACGTACAAAATAAGAAGCAAGCATTGCTGGTAAAACCAAAAGAGCAATAACCATCACCACTCCAACTATTTTTACAAAAATAACGGTACTCAATGAAGCCAAGATCAACAGCAGGCTCAAGTGCATTCTAACATTGATCCCTTTTGCCTGAGCAAAAGAAGGATCAAAAGAAATCAATTGCCAAGGACGATAAAAGGCAACTGAAATAATGCAAAGGATAATCCCCCATGCCAAGCTCAAGTAAGCATCTGTGATCTGAGCGAGTAAAACATTACCAAATAAAAAGCTCATGGGATCAACATTGACTGGAGTGAGATAGAGAAAAACAAGTCCCAAGCTCATTCCCACCGACCACAAGACTGCAATAATTCCTTCATTTTGCTCTCGTGCATAAAATTTGAAATAAGAAAGAATGAAAGCGACGAGAAGCGCAAATAAGACAGCTCCCCCATGGGGACCAGGCCAAGAAATTTGATAATTGTATTGCAAAAAAAGTCCTAGACCAATTCCTCCCAAAATAGAATGAGCCACAGAGCCAGTAAG
>QKCN01000008.1 GCA_003245675.1 Bacteriovoracaceae bacterium
TGGGGGAAAATTAAGAGGACAAGAGTTTATCTTAGAAAAAGGAGATAATGTTTTTGGTCGCTCTGATGAATGTGCTCATGTTTTAGAGCTTGCGGGTGTTTCTAAAAAACATATGAATATTGTCGTTAATAGCGATGAAACTGTTTTTGTTGAAGATCTTGGTAGTTCCAATGGTACTTTTGTTGAAGGCAAAATGGTCAAACGGACAAGTTTAAAGAAAAACTCTAAGATTGCGATTCCCAATGCTATTTTTCAGCTGGTCTATGTGGCTGAGAAAAAAGTTGTTATTAAGAAAAAAGTTATTCAAGCAGAAGAAGAGGAGGTTGATTTTGATGCTGCCCCTCCAATGCCTCCCAGTCCAGTCAAAAAAATTCTTCATCTTTTCCGCTATAAGTTGATGCCCTTAGTGTATGGCTTCAATCAGCAGTATGAATGGAGAGTGATTTTTGCAATATTGCTATTTGCCTTTATTGCTACGACTATTGGTCTAGTTATTGGTCCCGTTCTTCAATCGAGTAAGAACTTATTGCAGTATGAGGTCTCTAAGCGTGCTCAACATTATGCTCAAATGATTTCTCGTCTTAATGCATCAGCATTGCAGCGAAAAAATCTAGATCGTTTAGATACAGGCTTTTTAGCGAATGCAGATGGGGTTGTTTCCTATGAGCTGTTTGACTTGGATGGGCGAATTGTTAGTCCCGTGGAAAAACTAAATAAATACATCAATGATTCTTTTTCTATTTATGCTCAAAAGCTTATTCTCGCGGCAGTGCAGTCTCGTCAGGGATATTCCGGTTCCGTTGTCATGAAGAGTTTGGGGGGCGGTGAAATTGGGGTTGCTCAAGGTGTTGCAGCTTATGACTTGACCTCTGGGATTGAAAAAGTTGTGGGGATTATTGCCATTCGTTTTAAACCTGCTTCTTTGGCCGTTGAGGCAGCTAAATCAACACAAGCCTATTTGGAATCTTTGGTAACGGCCTGTCTTGTAGGGATCATCTTTTTTGGCGTAATCTATTTTTTAACCATTCGATTTTTTGATGAAATGAAATTTCAAATTGAAGAATGTTTGCGCGGTAAGCGCAAAGGTTTGGAAAGCTCTCAGCTGATGACTGAAGCAAATCCTTTACGCAATTCGATTAATTCATTAATTCAAAGAGTTCGAGAATTGCAAAATGACGATAGCGGTGGGTTCGATGAAGTCGAGGAGGAAGGCCCTTACATCCGAGTTTTAGAAGAGGTATTCAGAGGATCTTCGGGACCAACCGTGGTGCTAAATGCCGAAAAAAATATTGTGCGCATGAACACAATGGCTGAGGATCTTTTAGGTATTCGTGAGACCGCTTCAATTGATGCGAGCTTGTTAGACACTTTTAGAGATCAAGGCTTAGCCGCTACTTTAATTGATTTGTGTGATAATTCCGCCAATAGTGAAGGACAAGATCAGGTTGGCACTTATGAAATTACGGGCGATCAGTATGAGTTGCATGTAATGGCGATGATTGGACGAGATAGTTTTGCAAAAGCATTTCTCCTCAACTTTATGAAGGCAGAGTAAAAATGAGTGGTAATGTTCAAATTTTAAAAAATTTCGAATTGCCCAAGGCGCCAGGGGTTCATTATCGCTTGGTGTGCATGACTGGAGCGAAAAAAGGTGAAACGTATTATTTAAAGGGTAATCGTGTCGTTATGGGGCGTTCGGATACCTGTGATATTACAATCCATGATGCAAAGTCCTCCCGAGAACATGCTGAATTAGTAAGAATGGGGCCAAGCTTTGTTTTAACTGATTTGAAATCACAAAATGGGGTTATCGTAAACGACCTCAAGATTTCTCAACACACTTTAGTTGAGGGAGATCGCGTGATTATTGGTCAAACAATTTATCGCTATGGAAAAGTTCGTGTTGAGGATGGGTCTGCCGATATTAAAGTAACTGATTCAAAGGAAGAGGCGGAAGAGGACGAAGAGAAAGCTCCTGCGGAAAAAGTCGGCAAGAAAAAAATAATGTTGGCATTGGTTGGCGCCTTACTTATTTATGTTTTTATTGGTGATGGTGGGGATAGTTCAAATCAGCCTGCGAAAGTTCGTTCCGGTAAAATTGGTGTTAGTGATGTGAGTGCTGATTTTACACGAGGAATAAAGAAGGCAGAGGAAAAAAAAGATAAAGAACTAGAGCGAAAATTACGTTCTATTTTTATTACTGGAATTAGAGAGATGAGGGAGAAAAATTATTATCGTGCTATTACTGAGTTTAGTTTGGCATTAATTCTTGATCCCGGAAATGGCAGGGCCCAAAATTATTTAAGTCAAGCGAAGCAATTTTTAGATAAGGATGTGCAATCTCTATTTATTGCAGGTACAAGATCAATGAAGGCTTTGCGCTATCGGGCAGCCAGTGTTCATTATTGCAATATTATGCGCTTATTGCAGACAAATCCAGAAGACGAACGATACAAAACGGCAGAGAAAAATATCAGAGAGATAGAAAAATTATTAGGATTGGACGACGGTGAAATTAGCTGTATATAGAGAGGGACAACTTATCGGAGAACATGATTTACTTTCCATTTTGGGAGGAAATCTTGAATCTGAATCTTTCGAAATCTCCATCGGGAGAGCGGAAGATTGTCATATTCGCATTGAGGATCCTCAAATTTCTAGATTGCATGCCATTATCAAAAAAACAGGAGCGGCTTGGGAGATCATAAAGAAAACCAGTAATGGTACTTTTGTGGTAAATGGCTCACCCATTGAAAATAAAGTCTTGATGAATGGGGATATGATACTGTTGGGTCCCTTTCAAATGAATATTATTATGACAGAAGCAATTGCCGTTGCTCCTGCTGCTGTAACCGAAATTGTCAAGGAACCAGAGGCGCCACAAGAAGAATCATTAGAGCAAGCTCAACCAGAAAGCAATACTGATATTCTTAATATGATGGTTGAGGAACAAGAGGCGCAGCTTGATGTATTAGACGAAAGCGAGGCAGAGTTTTCTGATGCAACGGTTTCTCCCGAGGAAGAGTCGACAGAGGCTTTTATTGATACAAATGAAGACGCTGGCGAAGGTGAGTTTTCTTCTGAAGAAGAAGGGTTTGGAGAAGAGGGCTTCTCGGAAGGGGAAGAAGGGTTTGCTGAAGGAGAGGACGGTTTTTCCGAAGATGGATTTGGCGAAGAGGGATTCGGTGAAGATGGTGTTGAGATGGAAGAAGTTGAAGATAAAACTTCTTTCATTCAGTCATTTGCTTCCTTTGAACTTTTCCTTTTCGGTGAGCACGCCCCCTATGACCGATATAAGTTAGATGAAAAAGAAGTCTTTATTGGGCGTGATCTTAAAAAATGCCAGATCATTCTTTCTGACCCCGAGGTCTCAGGTACACATGCCGTTATTCGCAGAGGAGTATTGGGATACACCTTAGAAGATTTGAATTCATCTAATGGAACAATTTATCAGGGCGCTCGCATTAATCAAATTCAGCTAGAAGAGGGTGCTGAATTCATGATTGGCAGCACGACCTTTACTGTGAAAGTTAGCTCGGAGATGTTGGATGTTGAGGCGCACAACCTCATGCCGGTCGCAGATAATCAAGAAATAGAAATCGAAGAGGTTGTTGAGGAAGAGGTTGATCTTGGAGATCTTACAGAAGAAGAGGCGCTTGCTCTCACTGGTGGAGGGGCGACAGAGGAGAAACCTAAAAGTCTTATCGGAAAATTTAAAGCGCTTCCCCCTCGGAAGAGGTTGATTTATGGTCTAGTTGTTCTTGCTGGTCTTTATATGTTGATGGATGGAGGAGATGAACAGCCCAAAAAACAGGCACCCGCTAATGCGAAGACAGAAGTTTCTAAAGATAAAAAAGATGATTCTAAGCAAGATGCAACTAAAAAAACAAAGAAGATATTAACACCAGAGGAGCAAAAACAGCTTGATGAACTTTATCTTCTTGCAAAATCTCTTGTTGATTCAGGGAAATATGAAGAAGCTCTTTTTGAGTTTGATAAGATTGTTAAAATAGATGATGAATATAAGCAGACTCAATTATTGAAATCGCTTGCGGAAGAGGGTTTAAAAAAGTTAGAGGACTTGGCTCGCAAGGAGCAGGAAAGAAAAGAGGCTGAAGAACGTCGTAAGCAGGTTAAGGAACTTGTTGATCGGGCCAAGGCGGCAACAGATAAGCGACAAGTCTCTGTTGCTGAAACTTTGTTTACTCAGATTTATGCTCTTGATCCAGAGAATCTTGATGTTTCTCAGATGAAGCTAGAGTTAGAGGCTTGGAAGAGAGAAGAAGAAAAGAAAAAAATGGAAAAAGAGCGAGAGGCAGCAGAGAAGAAGAGGCAGATTGAACTGCTCGCTCCAGGGAAAAATCATTACTTAAAAGAAGAGTGGTTTAAGGCAATTAACCGTTTAGAAGAATATTTGCAACGAACAGATTTACAAGAAGATTACATTAAAGAAGCAACGAAGATGCTACAAGAATCAAAAGAAAAACTTAAGCGAAAAGTATCTCCTCTGTTGGGCAAGGCTCGTTCGGCTAAGGAGGCTCAAGATTTAAAGGCATCCTATGAAATTTATAAATTGATTTTGAAAATTGATCCAACGAGTAGTGAGGCACTCAATGAAATGAGTGAAATTCAAGATATTCTTTATCGTCGTTCCATGAAAAAGTATCGGGAGGCTTTAATTTCTGAATCTCTAAGTTTATTTGAAGAAGCAAAGGAAAAATTTCAGGAAGTTCAGCAAATCTCTCCCTCTGATAGTGAGTATTACAAGAAAGCTAGTGAAAAGCTTAAAAATTATTGGGATTAACTATGTTAGATCTAAAGGCTTATGCCCTATCTTCACACCAAGGACCTTATTTAGAGATAAATGAGGATGCTTGTGATTTTGATTTGGAAAATGGCCTTTTCCTTTTGCTCGATGGTTTTGGGGGGGCAGGAATTGGAGATCAACTTGTTGGACAACTCAAAGAATACATAAAGACTTTCTATGTGAAAATTGCAGCAGATATTGATGCGACAATGCCTTTCTTTTATAGTTCGCGCTATTTGCTGGAGGCGAATGCTCTTATTAATGCAATGATGTACGCACATAAGCTCGTGCTCAAGGATAATTCTGCCAAGAAAATGTCAGAACGTGCGGGGGCTTCAGGTATTTTTGCTGCATTGTCAGAAAATCTTGTGACGGTTATTTCTGTTGGCAATACCGCTGGATATATCATGCGCAATGGATTTTTAGAGCGTCTTTTTATTCCGGACAATTATAAGTTTTTGGGAAGTGATGATCATGATTTACACTTAAGGACTATGCCCTTATCTGCATTTGGTCTGTTTGATCAACTCAATTACACCGTCAAAGAGGTTAAGCCGACTAAAGACGATATGATTGTTCTTATTTCGGATGGAGTCTATTCTCGTTTGAAAGAGAATGAGATGGGGCATATTTTGAGGGAGCCAGGCTTTGATCTTTCGCAAAAAATAGAGCGGCTCTTTGAGAAAGCAAATGAAAGAGGTAATTTTGATAATCAAAGTGCTCTAATTTTACAATTTTAGTGCTGGAATATAGAAGCTTTTTGTTTATAATAATAGATGTAATAAAGCTTTAAAGTTGAGGTAAATAATGTCGGTAAAGGTACTTTTGGCAGATGACAGTTCGACCATTCAAAAGGTTATTCGCATAACACTTGCCAATGAGCCTTATGTTTTGACAGAGGCAACCACCGAGGTGGAGCTTTTCAGTGCTCTAGAAAAAGAAACCTATAGTTTGGTTTTATTGGACGCTAATCTGTCTGAATCATTATCTGGCTATGAATTGAGTAAAAAAGTAAAAGAGATTTCTGCGCGCTCTCGAGTTCTTTTGATGTTTGGAACTTTTGATAATGTTGATGAGGCTCTTTTAAAAGAGTGTGGCGCCAGTGATAAAGTGATTAAACCTTTTGATAGCAATCGCTTTATATCGACCTGCCGTCTTTTAGTTGAAGAAGCTGGTGAAGTTGAAGAGCAGCATAATGAAAATGTTTCTTTTGAGCCAGAACCAGATGTTATTATTGACGAAGAAATGGTTGAAAGAGCAGAAGAGGAATTTTCTGCTGCTGATGAAGATATTGTCGCAGTTGAGCTTGATCGTGACGACGATTTTATTGTCGAAGAGAAACGACCTTTGCGTCTTGTTTCAGCAGATGATCTTAATGAAGAGTGGGAAGATATAAGTGTTCCGGGGGTGATCGGAGACGAGGCACCTGAGAATACTGTTTTAGAAGACCTGCCCCCTGTCATTGATGAAGTTAACGAAGGTGTCGTAAACGAATTTAATGATGAAGTTTCTCCTGTCGTACAGTCTGTTATCGATTCTAGCGGAGTACTGCCGGAAGATGCAGACTTAGAATTTCCTGATGAAATCGTCGAGAATAGTACTGAGGAACTTGTTGTTGAAGAAGCTGCTGTTGGCGAACCGGAGGAGGAAGAAGTTTTTGTGGAAGAAGCGACTTCGGTACCTCAAGAGTTGCAAGAAAAAGTTTCTGATCTTTGGGACACAGATGAATTTGTCGATGAGCCAGCTCAAGATTTTGAGCAGCAGCTTGCAGAGGATGAAAATAAGATTGATTCTCGCCCTCGTCCTCAGTTTGTTTCTTTGGAAGATCTCAATGATGTAACAGAGGATATTGAAGAAATTGAAGAAGGGGTTGAGGAGCTTGAACAGCATTCAGGGGCCCTTGAAGATTTGATTGCAGATGAAGAAGACGAAGATGATTCTTGGGATGCCGATGAGGGATTTGATTCTCAATCTATTGATGCTGTTGAAGAGCCTCAAGAAACTCAGAAGCCTCGCAATGACTCTCTTAATCTTGCGGAAATGGATATCGCAGGAAGTGCGGATCTTGATTTTGATTTTGGTGATGAAGTTGAAGATGTTCAAAAACAGGCTGTCGATTTGGTTAGCGAAGAGGTCTTCGCCGCTGTTGAGCCAATGGTGCGGGAAGAGGTTGTTGAACAGATTGTAGAACAGGTCGAGGCACCTAAAACTGAAGATCTTGCACCAATGCTTGAGCGTTTAGTTGACCACTATGTACGTGAGTACTGCAAGGAATCAATTGAAAAGGTTGCTTGGAAAATCATTCCTGACTTGGCCGAGAAAATTATTAAAGAAGAATTGAGTCGTTTGGCCCAGTCGATTGTGGATGATAACGAGCATTTTTAGTCGAGTATAAATAGAGAACCGGCCATTATTTTTTTGATGGCACCTGAGGGAAGCTCTAAGAGGGCTTCCCCATCTTGGCAAATTCCTTTAAATATACCTGTTGTATCGTCAATGCGAACTTGGCTTTCTAAGTGAATGCAGTATTGATTCCATTTTTTGATAAGTTTTTCCGTGCATGTAATTCTATTTTCTTGGATAAAGCAAAAGAGTTCTGATGCTTTTGGTGCCATTTCTTGCTCTTTAAAAATAAAGTTGATGGGATACGGAAAATTTTCCTTATCTAAATGGGGTGGGGCAATGAGATTGAGTCCAATTCCCGCAATAACCCAGTCTTTTTGCAGGTGGCAGATGATGCCCCCAACCTTTTCTTTTTGTTGGTTGAGAAGGTCGTTGGGCCATTTTAGTTTTATTGATTTTCCCTTGGATTCTAAAAAGCACGCAGTGAGTACACCTAGTTCGAGTGTGGTTAGGCTAAGTTGCGGGTGGGCCCTTATATTAAATGAACAGGCAAGACTTTGGGGGAAAAAGCTCCAATTGTGTCCGCTTCTTCCAATACCTTTTCTTTGATTTTGGGTAGAAATGAGGTAAGTTTTATTTTCCTTCTCTTGTGTAAGGATCTCTTTAAGGTAATTTTGTGTTGAATCACATTCGGCCAATTCAATATGTTCAAAGTCATGCATAAAGGAGTTTTACCATGGATTTAATCAAAAGAAATACCCCCAGAAAAATTAAAATTACTCCCAATATCAATCCCTATGCGGCGGGAAGTGTTCTTGTGGAGTTTGGTAATACTAAAGTTCATGTGACTGCGACAGTTGAAGAGACAATTCCTTCTTGGATGCGTGATCAAAAAAAAGGATGGGTGACTGGAGAGTATTCGATGCTGCCAACTTCTACCCACACTCGCTCTCGACGAGAGCGTAAAGGTCCTTCTGGACGAACTCAAGAAATTCAAAGATTGATCGGGCGCAGTATGCGTGCGGCACTCAATTTGGAAAAGCTCGGTGAGCGCACAGTCACCTTAGATTGTGATGTGTTAGTTGCTGATGGAGGAACGCGAACAGCTTCTATTTCAGGAGCCTTTGTGGCCTTAAAGATAGCCTTGGAGTCTCTTATAAAAGAAGGGAAAATTAGTGAAAATCCCATAAAAGAACAAATTGCAGCCTTGAGCGTTGGAATTGATTCTGAAGGAAAGATTATTGCTGATTTAAATTATGAAGAAGATTCTAGCTGTGAAACAGACATGAACATTGTGATGACTCGCAGTGGAAAATTTGTAGAAGTTCAAGGAACAGCTGAGGGGGAGCCTTTTTCGCGCGAATATTTGGAGCAACTGCTAAACGTTGCGAGTACGGCCTTAGAAGATGTCTTTGCAGAGCAAGACGCTGCTTGGGAGAAGGTATGCAATTAATACTAGCATCCTCAAATGCTCATAAGGCTGAAGAATTGTCTGAACATGTAAATGGCTATGAACTCTCTATTGTCGCGGCAGATGAAAAATTAGATGTTCTTGAAGATGGCGATACTTTTGAAGCAAATGCTTTTAAAAAAGCGCAGGCATATTTTAATCGCTATGGGGAGCCTGTGATTGCTGACGATTCAGGGCTCATTGTCGAAAAACTTCCTCATCTTTTGGGAGTTCAATCTGCACGTTTTGGTGGTGGAAAAGAGGTTACTGCTTCTGAACGCAATCAAGAGCTTTTAAAAGTTTTGCAGCAGAAGGGATTGAGGTCGGCAGAGGATCGCAGGGCCTATTTTTCTTGCACTCTTTGTGTCTATTTATCAGATGCGGAAATTTATTTTTTTACGGGAAAAGTTGAAGGGCATATTGGAGATGAAGAAAAAGGATCTGATGGTTTTGGCTATGATCCTCTTTTTGTTCCTTCTGAAATAGAGGGGGGGGCCCATTTGGCAGAGCTTAAGGATTGGAAATTATTAAATTCTCACCGAAGCCGAGCCGTTCAAAATATGATGAAATTTTTTGTATCAAAGGGAATTGTCAAAAAGAAATAAAAATGTCATAACTAGTTCTCGATATCGGGGCGTAGCGCAGTCTGGTAGCGCATCTGCTTTGGGAGCAGAGGGCCGTTGGTTCGAATCCAATCGCCCCGACCATCTTTAAAAAGCCAACTCTTCTTGAGTTGGCTTTTTTATTATCTCCATCTCAAAAGCAAAAAACAAAAGGGCCTTCTCATGCGTAAGAAGGCCCTCTTTCTAATAATTCAAATTAATTAAATTTCTAAAAAATATTATTCATTGCTTTCTTGAGAAGGTCCTTGTCCTCGACCACCTCTTCCTGGTCCACCTTGTGGAGGAGTTCCGCAAGTCAATTCAGCTTCCCCTCTTGGATTCGTTGAATTAACACAGCTATCACTTTTGGTATTGCCTTCTCTATCTTGAAAGGAACAGGCATCACCCGCAGATTTTCCTGCGCATGCTGTTACAAAAGGTGGCTTCCCGTGTCCTTGGGAATAGGCATTCACAGAGACCAATAGCATAATTGTACTAACGGAGAGCAAAAATCTTTTTTTCATTCGAACCTCCTGATAAGTGACTCGTTCCAAAAATATTATCAAGAAAGTATGACAAGAATGTGGAAAAATTTTTATTTAAGAAAAATTTACGACAATGTTTTTGGCGCGTATTGCTGAACTGTTTTCCATCGCTTAGATTGTGAACAAATAGGGAGGCTTAGCATGAATGCGGAATTGAAAAGAGCGCTAAAGTCATTGCAGTCTGTTTCTCAAGGGGAAGTTATTTCGTCCATAAAGCTTCTGAATGGAGAGATTGTGCGCGGAAAAATACATAAGATAGATGAAGAAACAATAACCATCCAAAAAGAGCCTCAAGGGGGAGTTGGAACTATCCTTGTGATACCCTATGCTTCTATTTTGTATGTTGCCGATACTGACTTGGAGTAAGAAAGCCTTCTCACAAAGAGAAGGCTTCTATTTTAGAGTCCTATATTATTATTGGCAGCTGTGTTGGTAGATTAATTCTTTTTCAACAAGTGATTCTTCAATTTTTTCGATTTCTGTTTTAACGGTTGCAACATTGCTTTCAACTTGATTAAGCGCCTCAATAACAGCATCTAATTGTTTTTTAGACACGGAAATAGGGCGAGTTGCGAAGTATGTTCCCGTTCCTAATACTGTCGCAACAATTGCACCAAGAGTTCCAAGTCCATGTCCAAGTGAGCTACCTGAAGTTAAGCCTCTAATCGCTTGAACTGCAGTGTATATCGTTACAATACCTCCAACTGCAGAAACTGGAATCCAAATTTTTTTGCGTAGACTATATTTAGCTTGGATCTCTGATAGTTCATTGAGTGTCGTTGCCAATTCTTCTTCAAGAGGAGGTAGTTGTTCTTCGAGTTTTGCAAGTTGCTCTGTTTTTTGCTCAATTTGTTTTTTGAAATAAGCACAAATATCTTCAGTTTGAGCAAAAGCAGAAGTGGCAAGGGTAGACATAAGAGAAAGCAATAGAATTGATTTAAAAAATTTCATACTAATTTCCTTTAAGTATCTGTTTTATCAATATTTGTAGGGCAAAAGTTAATGAGGATGGATTGTTATAACGCATCTCGTTGTGGGATTCAAGTTATTGGATTGAACGTGTAATAAATATATATTTTTGCTTTTTTGAGAAAAGATGAGGCAAAGAGAGCCTCCCTTCATCAGGGAGGCATTATTTGATCGTTTTGAATTAAGTAAAAAGTTCTTCGATGGTTTCATCGATGAGTTTAAAAATCTCATCCAAGTGTTGTTCTTCTAGAACAATAGGGAGCAGCATACGCACGCGTGTTGGATTGTCTCCGGCCATGTAAGTGATAACACCTTTTTTCATTAGGAGCATACTAAATTTTTTAGTGATATCGGCTGAAGCATCACCAACTTCAAATGCTTGCATGGTTCCAATTCCGTGGAAAAGTGGGATGCGCTCTTTTCCTTGTTTATTGGCCAGTGCGGCCATGCGTTTTAAAAAGCTTTTTTCGAGCTGAGCAATTTTTCCATTTTCACCATAGAATCCTTCTTCAGTAAGGTGACGGACAAATTTATTTCCAGCTTTAAGTGCGGGAATTGCTGCATGAAAGGTTCCTGCAATAAGTCCTGGTTTGGGATTGAGCTCTTCTGTATAGAAAAGGCCACAGCATTGGAGCGCTTTTCCAACTGTCACTATGTCTACATACTTTTCTAGACCAAAGTGTTGGAAGGCAAAGAGTCTGCGGGTGCGAGCAAAGGTCTGTACTTCATCAACCCAAATGTATAAGCCTTTTGCTTTAGCCCACTCAAAAATTCCTTCATAATATTCTTTAGTACCAAAGGTAAGACCGCCCTCTCCTTGAACTAATTCCAAGGTTATGGCCGCATATTGGCCAGGAGCTTTGTTCCAAACTTCTTCTAAGGCATTTAAAGTTATCTGAAGTGATCCTTCGGGGTTTCTAGGATCAAAGTGAGGAACGTGTTCCACATCAACCGCCTTGGGCATTCCTTGGCGATAAGCAGCTTTATCTGTAATGTCTTGTGTTGCTACAGAGCGCCCAGTGAAGCACTTTTTAAAGGCAATGATTTTATATGCAGGGTCTTTTTTTTGCCAAAGAAGCTTGAGTGCCGTGTCGTTAGCATATGTCCCGCTTCCCGTGAACCAAAAGTGCTCGAGTCGACTTTCTTTAATTTGTCCGAGTAATGTATCCATGAGAAGGCGAATATCGTCATAGGGCATAAGGTTGCCGGAGTAGAGACAGTCTACCGTTGCTGCCTCCAAATTGGCTTCGACCAGTAGTGGGTGAGAGTGTCCCATCAGTTGAACGCCAATTCCTCCAATGAGATCATATTTAACTGAGCCATCGATAAGCTTGGTAAAGGGGCCAAAACCTTCTCCATCAGAAAGATAAGGGTAAGCCATGGCCCGTCCTCTTTGTTGAGCAATTTGCTCTAGTCTTTCTTCGAGTCGCTTTTCTTTTCCTTGTTCCGGGGGGCAAATTTTGTTGATCTTTTGCTGCTCGGCGATAATTTGATTTTTTAATTCAGAAATGCTTTTTTTTACTTTTTCAGAAGTATTTAACATGTGAGTATCCTTTTGTGTTTCAGGGGGAGCTAAATGCTTACTTGATTTAAATTAGTATTACCGAGGATAATTAAGCCATGAACAAAATTAATAATCAAGATGTCATAAAAAGCTTTGAGCAGCATTATTTAAAGGAAGATTTTGCTAAGGCATTGGAACTTTTGCAAAAGCATCAAACGAATTTTGCGCCAGAAGTTTGGCATTACAATTTAGGGACTTTATATCTCAAATTAAATGATCCTGCTTTGGGGCGTTTTCATTTAGAAAAAGCTTTGCAGTTGGGAAAATCGGATGCCGCTCTCTATAAGAATTTGCAAACGGCAAAGACTTTAGTGCGAGCGGAACTTTATGAGAAGTCAGGCTGGGATTGGGATGGCGTTCTTTATAAAGTGCAGGCTTTGCCTACTGAATTGTGTGTCACCTTCGTTTTGGTCTTCGCTTTAATTTTTCTGTGGCTGAATCGCAAATTTCAAAATTGGTTTTCACCAAAAAACTTTATTTTAATCATTTGCTTGCTATTTGCCGCATTTCCTCTTTTCTACAAAGGAGCGCAGGATGTTGCGATAACAAAGTCCGATGTTTCTAACAGAGAAGGTCCTTCTGAGGTCTTTGCAGAAACAAGTCTTGTTCCTGGTGGAATTAAAGTTATTTTAGGCAAAAGGGATGGTGAGTGGCTTTATATCAAAATGCCAAGGCGTTATGCAGGTTGGGTTAAGGCTGAACAACTCGGTTTTTTATAGGATGATTTATGATCGAAGAAGAAGTTGAGACTTACGAAAAAGAAGTTCGCAAAACATATGAAGAAACGGGGGAGACTCCCGAGCGCATAAGAATGTCTGTTCTTAAGTTTTATTGGAAACGCAGTTTGCTGGCGATGAATCGGCAAGATGCTATACCTAATTATTTGCGTAAAATTAAAGTTCTTGAAAATTTTGATGAATCAGAACTGAGAATTTTATGTAATTTTTTGCATAAGAGAAGTTTTATGCCAGGAGAAGTTATTTTTAAGCAAGGTGATTCTGGTTTTGGAATGTACTTCATCTTGAATGGAACAGTTGATATTTTGGCGCAACGTTATATTGATGACGAGCAAGAATCTCCTCAGGTTGTGACGATGGCCGATTTGGATAATTGGCGGGCCGGAGGTGAGGAACGTTTAGTTGTTGTTGCTCAGCTTGATAAGTATGATTATTTTGGGGAATTGGCCCTTTTGCAAAGTGATGGCACTAGGACGGCCATGGGAGTTGCGCGCAAAAGTGCATTACTTTTGGGTATTTTTAAGCCTGACTTAGAAGAGCTAATTAACCTTTATCCTACGGTTGGTGCAAAGCTAGTACAGTCCATTGCCGTTATTGTGGCCAATCGCTTTACATCAGTTACAAATGAAATTCGAAATTTAAAATATCGCATTTATCAATTGGAGAAAGGCCTTGCCAAATAAGAAAGTCACCAACATTGGAAGATATGCTTTTTTCTTCACTATAGTATTTGTATTGATACTTGTCTCCTTTGAGATGTCGCGAGTCATTGTGCCGTTTATGTTAGCCTATGTGATATCTTTGGTGTTTAAGCCTTTTATAAACAAGCTCTATAAAATGGGAATTTCTAGGGTTTGGGCGACAATCCTTCTCATTGTTTTGTTGGGGGGCTTTGTTGCTGTTCCCATTATTAAGGCGATTCCTGTTTTGACAGATGAGGCGAAAAATATTCAACACTATATTCCTCGCGCGGAGAGTCTTTTGCGTGAAAAGTATAATTATTATCGAAAAAAAGTTGAGGCTAAAACAGGCTTTGCTATTCCCACGAAAATTTTCGATGATGCCATCGTCTATGCCCAAAGCTTATCTAAGGGATTGCTTGTGGGAACGACTAACTTTTTGCGTTCTTTTTTGGAGTGGACTTTTTTGGTGCCACTACTACTCTTTTTTATCGTGGTCGATGGGCGGCATTTTAGGAACAATTTTATTCGCATTGTGCCCAATCCTTTTTTCGAGCGTTTCTATTTCATTCTCTATAATTTCAATAAGCAGTTAGGTGATTACATTTTTGCTAAGGCCATTGAAGCTTCTATTATTGGAGTGATTATTACAACTGGTCTTCTGATAATGAACTTTCCATTTGCTTGGCCACTGGGGCTACTCGCAGCATTGACCAATGTAGTTCCTTATCTTGGTCCTTTTTTGGGGGCACTGCCCGCTCTAATCATTTCTTTTACCGAATTGGGTGCCGATTCTAGTTTGATGGCCCTGTCTTTGCTGTATATCATTGCAAACATTTTAGATTTAGCGATCGTTTTTCCCATCTTGGTCTCCAAAATTGTCAATTTGCATCCCGTTCTCGTCGTTATTAGCGTAATTTTGGGATCGCAATATTGGGGAGTTATTGGAATGATCATTAGTATTCCCATTGCTGCGGTTGGACAATTGGTTTTCGAAGAGTTCTACCGGGAATTTTATATGAGTGGGCACTTAGATCGCAGTTAATTCTTTGACTGAATTTTCCAAAAATTGTAAATTAGAGGAATGAAGAATCTATGTTTTTTCCTAGGGTTATCCCTATTGTTTATTTCGTGTGCAACTGAAGCTCCTCAGGGGAAGACCCCGGCCGAAAATCTCTATCGAGAAGCGGTAGAATTGATGGACGCTGGACGCTATATCATGGCCACAGAGAAGCTCAATACCATTAAGAGTCAGTATCCTTATAGCTACTATACAACGGCTTCAGAGCTTCTTTTGTCTGATATTTTATTTTTGCAAGAGACTTATGTAGAAGCAGCTGCTTCTTATCTTTTATTTAAAGACTTCCATCCTAAACACAAAAAAATAGACTATGTGACTTGGAAAATTGCTGAATCTTATTTTGAGCAAATGCCGCAAGAATATGACCGTGATTTGTCGACAGGGAGAGAGGCAATTAAATATTATCGAGAACTTATTGCTAACTATCCCCAAAATGAACATGTCAAGCAAGCTCGAGAAAAAATTAAAATTTGCCAAGATTTATTTGAAAAGAAGGAAAAATATATAGCCGATTTCTATTTTAAAACGGAAAAATTTCAAGCCGCTTCAATTCGTTACCAAAATATATTAAATAGTTTCAAGACTAAGGATTTGTTAGAGCATTCTAAATTGCGTGTTGTTGACAGTGAAAGACGTCAAGGAAAGTTTAAGGAATGCATTGCTTTTGCAAATCAATTTTTATCCACGATGGATAAACAAAAGAGCGCTTTACAGGAGGTAAAGAAACTTTGTGAGAGACGGGACGACACATAATAAAGGGAGACAGAATGAAGCAAAAGAGGGAACACGATCTTTTGGAAGAAGCAAAGAGGTTTTCACGGGAAGGAAATGCTCAGGCTGCGTTGGATGTCTATAACAAATTAATTGCGGAAGACTACAAAAATACAGAAGCGCATTTTCAAAGAGGTGTTTTGTTCAATCTTAAAGGTGATTTTGGTAAAGCAATGAAATGCTACCAAACAGTCTTGGAATTAGAACCTGCCCATGCTGAATCGTCCATTGCTCTTTCTGTATTATTGAATGATGTCGGACGTTATGAAGATGCCAAATTAATTTTTGATAGGGCCAATAAGCGCGTCCGCAATGATTCAGAAAATGGAATTATTGACCCACATATCAATCGTCGTTTTTCAGCGAAGCATTATGAATTAGCAGAAATGTATTATTCATATAATCGCTATGAAGAGGCTTTGTTCGAGTACAATAAGGCCGTCGCTCTTGATCCAGCTAATTTTGAAATTAGAATAAAAATTGCAAAGGTTTATGCAAAAAAAGGCTTTAAAACCAAGTCTTTTGAAGAATTGCGTAAAATCAAAAGCGAAGCACCAGATTATGTTCCGGCCCGAATGGCCCTTGGGCTTTTGTTCTTTGAAAATGCCAATGTTTTGGAGGCGCGAACTGAATGGAAATCTGTTTTGAGAAAAGATCCTTCTAATGAAGAAGCAAAGATGTATTTGTCTCTTTCTGAAACGGCCAACGAAGTTAGCTTAACTTCTCTAGCATAAAATAAGTTAGCAGCAAATTTTGAATAATAAAAAAGCCTCTCGTTTGAGAGGCTTTTTTATTATTGGAAAGCTAAATTATTCTTTGTCTTAAAGAGTGACTTCAATTTCTCTGTATTCAGTATTTGTTTGCTCTTTAAGGTCTTCTTGAACAACACCTTCATTAACTCTAGGATCTTTGATTGTTGTTCTTACGCTATCATCAGATGTGAAATTGACGATGTATTTTTTAAGTTCTTTGTACATGGCAAATTGTACGGGAAGCTTGCTGTCTTGTAATACGATTTGCTTGCCAATTTTAGCATCACTGTTAATTACGATCGGTGCTTTGAGGTTTGCAGTCATGTCCACCACGTTTTTAGGAATTGTGATGATGCTGTAGACTCTTGCTGAACTCATGTTTTCAAGGCTAAGCGAAGTAATATCAATAGGCATAAGCTTAGCGACATAGTCTGGTTTGAAAATGCGAGGCTCAATCACAGGGAATGCAATTTTGGCATCATCTAGCGATTGGAGCCAAAGAATTAGTGTTGAATCTCCTGGATCAACGATAAAGAAACGTTTTAGGCTTTCAAAACCTAAAATTCCTTCAGAGAAATTGAGAATATCTTCTTTATTGACATCTAGTTCACCGAATCTTGTGGTTTGTATTTTCACCCATGCCTCCAATGCTTATATCGGACTAAGTGACTCAATTAATTTAGTTGAGTACTCAGTTCAAATATCACGTTATGATGTTAGCAATGTCTATGACATAGTGCAAGTAGGAATTTTTTTTCACTGCAAAAAAAAGAATTATTTTTTCAATTCTTTAGTGAGGTCTTGTATAGACCCTAAATCGGCCGATGCTGCTTGAGTATTTTCGTCTTGAATCGCCTGGTAAACTTCTTCTCGATGGATTTTGGTCTCTTTAGGTGCACGAATACCCAGTCTTACTTGTTTGCCCTTGATTTGAACAACAGTAATCTTGATATTGTCGTCGATGGCTATACTCTCGCCCAGCTTCCTTGTTAAAACGAGCATGGTTCTTCCTCTAAACTCTATTCGCCTTCGAGAAAATTTATTGAAAATTTTCCCCCACTAGATTCACCGCCTCTTAATATTACCGGGTGTCTAAAAAAGCAAGCAAAAAACTATACTATATAGATTAATTTACACGGCGCTTTATGCAAGAGAGAATTTTTTGCCTAGCGGCAAAGGCTATTTGAGAAAATCCAAGAGGGACTTGTTGAGAACAGTTGTTCCTGCTTTGTAAGATGCCTGCAAGATGTTTTGCTGTTTGGTGATATCTGAGAATAATTCTGCAATGTCAGCATCTTCTACTTGGCTCTTTTTGGCCTCATTGCTGATTTTGGTGCGTTCACCATGATCTTCGGAAAAGGCAACTGTATTCATGACGGCACCTACGCGAGTGCGTAGCGTGATGATGCGATTGAGAGAATCATCAAATTCATTGAGCAGCTCTTTAATACTGGAAGAGTTATTGGTCATGAGTGCAGTTTCAAGGCGCTCTAGCTGCTTAAAAATATTTTGGGAGCTACTTCCCGTATCTTCCTCTTCTTCTATGGAGGCGGGGGCGCGCAAGCTAACGCCAGAGTCTGCTTCCGAAAAATCTCCTTCTATTACTTTTTGGTCTTTTTCTTGTCGAGAAAAGGGGTTGCTAATAGAGGTTGATGCTTCTTTGTCTCCTAAAAAGACTGTGCGGCCATTGAGATTAATGGGTACAAAATTGCCTTGGGAGACTTCAAGAAAGATATCTTTATCATTTCCAAAATAATTCCCTTCAGTATCAAAAGGCGAGCTATTGGTTTTATGTCCTGCAAAGATGTATTTGTTGCCCAAACGTCTATTGGCCACTGCCAATAATTGGTGTCTCATTTCTCTTACTTCTGCTGCAACATTCTGGCGCACATCAGCAGGGTAGGTGTCTGATGCTTGACCAATGGCGATTTCTTTTGCTTTGTTAACGACATCGGAAATGTCATTGAGTGCAGCTTCGGTAAACTCTAGTTGCGTCTTGGCAACGAGGGAATTGCGGCGAAACTGAGAAATATCAGCGTTCTCTGAACGAATTTTAAGCACATCTATATTTCCAGATGGATCATCTGATGGCTTTACGATGCGTTTGAGTGTGCTCCCTTTCAGGTGTAAATCTTCCAACTTTGCTTTTGTGCGGTTAACGGCATAATTAAGGGCATTGGATGTGCTGTTTTGCGATACTCTCGTCATTCACGTCCTCCCTTACACCAAATCCAGAACGGATTTAAAAGTTTGATTAGCTGCGTTCATAACGCGAGCAGAGGCATCATAAGCCTGTTGGTACTTAACTATATTGGTTGCTTCCTCATCAAGGGAAACCCCCGAAATTCTTTCTTTTAATGATTTTGTTTGCGCCAAAACACCTTCGGAATGAGTCGCATCCAAAGTGCTTTTTCCTGCTTGAACAGAAAGATCTCCCACTGCAGATAAGTAGTGTTCCTCAAGAGTTGCAGTTCCTCCAGCTAGTAATTTCGCATGTTGAATTTTAGAAATCGCGATAGCTATGCGGTTATCTCCAGGAGAGTTTGCATCATAGGCAGTTACGATATTACGTAAGTCGCTTTTGACGTCATCACTGAGATCGAAATATTCTGCCGCTCTGTACTTATCCTTCGGGATTTTGAAAAAGTCGAGTCCTGTCACTTTCTCGGCCGTCAAATCAGGTCGAGAGTTTCCATTTTCATCAACTGGAACACTTTTATTGGCAAAGCCTCTGCGGTGAATTGCATTGGTCATATTGGCCAATTCAAAAGCGATTTCATCAACATGATTTTGCAGATTATTGACATTTTCATCTCTTGTTTTAAAGAGTGCTCCAATCTGTCCACCGCGTAAAGAACGGCTTAGAATATGACCGGGCTTACTCGCAAAAGCAATGTCAAGAGATGGTTCGTAATCTTTATTGGACATTCCTTCTTCCGGTGGACGAACAACTGTTGCTAGCTCTAAAACTTGAGCACCAGTGAGAAGAGTTCCCACTCCTTTGGCATTAACTGTAAAATTATTTTTTTCATCTGCGTATGTTGTAATCTCAAAGTATTCGGAAAGTGTTCGCAAAGCTAAATCTCTTTGATCGCGCAAGTCCCCTGTTTCCAAGGCACTATTTTCAACTTCTGAGATTTGTACATTGAGCTTGGCAATATTTTGCAAAAGATTATTTACATCCTCTACAGAGGAGCGCAATTTTGAATCAATATCGTTGCTCGCCTTGTTCAAGTTTGCTCTGATGCTTTTAATATCTTCGATGACAACTCTTGCATTTTCGCGAACTACAGAGCGAACTGTTTCATCTTCAGGTGTATTGGCCAATTCTCGAAATGAATTGAAAAATTTATTGATAACATTAGAAAGTCCATCTGAATTGACTTCATTATAAATTTCTTCAACCACACCAAGTTGAAAAGATCGCTCTTCATTAAATTGGTGATCTGCAATATTTTTTTGCATTTTATTTTCAACAAGCTGATCATGAACTCTTTTGATTGAACGAACAGTAACACCTGTTCCAATCGCAATATTTCCCTTGGTTACAGGAGGAAGTGTGCGTTGCTCTACACGCTGGCGACTGTAGCCTTCGGTGTTGGCATTAGCAATATTATGACTGGTCGTTGTCAAGCCCTGCTTGGCAGTCGAAAGTGCTGAATGGCCAATTGACATTAAGTCGCTCGTAAAACCCTCCTGGTTAAACTTCGCTAAATTCGAGCGCGGCTTTGTGCTGCACCCATTGAGTTATAAGTCGTATACGTTTTATTGCCATTAAAACTCTCGCGTATTTCCTTGAGAGATAGAATAGCTTTATTTAAAAACATCTGGTTTTTTTTATTTTGTTCTTGAATGCGCTCGATAATATCAATAAGTAATAAGTTGTAGCGCGCTAAAAATTTCTTTTCTTTTTCCTCGGGCAGAGATTGCATTGCGGAGAGTAGTTCTGATGCACGAGTGATACTCAAGCCGTTGTGCCTCAGATCATCAATCAATTCTCTGCGTTCCGCTTCAATTGTTTTGATATCTTGAATAATATTCTCTTTAGTCGCTAAAATTAATTCCAGTTTGTCGATATCACTGGCGAGCAAAGTCACATACTCATCACATGCTTTTTCGAATAAGTCAGAATGTAGGCGACAAAAATTTTCCCAAATCCCAACGCATTGATGGTATTTCATTTTGAGAATGAATGTAGAACGTTCATTCAAGTTCATCATGATCAATTATCCTAGAATTCCTCGCTCAAGATTTTGTTGGCAAGTCCATCATAGTCAATTTCATAATTTCCGCTTTGAATGCGAGCTTTGAGGTCGGCAATCTTCTGGGAATTATCAACTTGAGGAGCTGCATCTACCGCTTTTTTGATTTTAGAAAAATCTTTTACGGCAGTAGGGATGTCAACATTGGCATCTTTCGCTGTCCTATCTTTGATTTCTTGAAAGCGCTCAACGCTGTTTCTTGCAATTTTTTGAGCCTCTCCTGATTTTCCCGCTTGATCAGCCTTTCCTGATTTGCTGTTGGGGAAAAAGGGAGTTCTGTTGTTAACATGATTAGTTTTCATGTGATATCTCCTTTAAAGATACTTTTCCAAAGAAACCGGCTTTTTTGATTTCATTATCATCATTTTTTTGGAAAAGTTGAATAGCATTTTCTCTGTTTAGACGAGCTGCTCGACTTCTTTCTTGGGACCTTTCCTGTGCCCAGCGTGGATCGAGTTGCTCAATAATCATTTCCTTGATTCCAAGACCTTGCTTGCTCATTGCTTCACTACGCTCGGTATCCATAACTGTATTATAAAAATCCGAAGCGGCTGATTCATCCTGACTTCCAATGGATTTTCGCATTTCTTTAAGCATATGTTGAACAAACTGAGATTCAAAACTCTCTGCAACTTTTTCAATTGCAGCACGATGTTTCTTGCGCAAATGCGCAAGCTTGTCCGCTGAATTTAGATGAGAATTTTGAATTGATTTTACCAAATTATAACCTTCCTGGTTCCTTAAAAGCGCGGATCAATCCTATGATCCACTTCTTAGTCTATCATACTTTTACTACTTGATGCCACTCTAATTTCTTACTTCGTTTGTCTCCTTAAAACCAAATACCTGAGTATTTAGATAAACTTTAGGGTCCCGATTAGAGAACCATTCTCTTTAAGTGCTTGAAATATCGATATTAAGTCCTCGGGGCCAGCACCAATGGCATTAAGTGCTTTAACCAGATCATTGAGGGTGGTATTTCCGGGGACAAAGTGCACAGCTTGTCCGGCTTTTTTAGATGCGGCACCAGCACCATTTCCGCCGATTTCAACGACTAGATCTCCGTGGCTGATGGCCACAGGTTTTAGCACAACCTCTCCACCTGCAACAATTGTTCCGGTCCGTTCGTTGATTACAATTTGTGCTGCTTGATCAGCATTAACTTGAAAATTTTCAATGAGAGCAATCAACTCAACGACCTGCCTTTGATATTGAGTTGGAATAATCAGATCAATAGTTGTTGCATCATTGGCAATGGCAAATTTTCCCCCAAGCTCTCTATTGATAACTTTTTCTATACGAGCTGCCGTCGTAAAATCAGGAGTGTTGAGGCTAAGACGGATTGATTTTTTCTTGTTAAATTCGAGTTCAATTTCCCTTTCAACAATTCCACCATCAGGAATTCTTCCCGTTGTTGCAAATTTGGCACCTTTAGTTAGGCCGCCAATTGACACGGAACCATTGGCCACAACATAGACATTCCCGTCTCCCGCTTTAAGGGGGGTCATGAGCAATGTTCCTCCTCCAAGGGATGAGGCATCACCAATTGAGGAAACTTTAACATCCAATTTTTGCCCTAGGCGAGCAAAAGGAGGAAGTTCTGCAGTTACAATTACCGCGGCAACATTTTTGGAAGAAATTTCTTTTTGCGGATTGAGACCCAATTTTTGAAACATTCTTTTAAGTGAGGTATTTGTTATTTCTCCCCCGCCATCACCTGTTCCATTAAGGCCAATGACAAGACCATATCCAATAAGGGAATTTGTTCTAACCCCTTTGATGCTGACAAGATCTTTGATGCGAGAGCTGGCGTACACATTGCTCAAGCAGCAGAGAGTTAAAATAATCAATAACTTCTTTACATTCATATTTACCTCAAAACATTAACACTCGATTCGATTGCTTTGCTGGAATAAACCGAATCTTGGTCATCTATTTCATTTCTATTTACTAAAACCTGAACTTCTACAAGATGCTTTTTCTGTTTGAAGAGAACTTCTTTCTGCCCACGTAACAGTAGGTGATCGACTCTAATTTCCTCAACGACGACAGTGGAGATATTATCGTAAACTTTATCAACATCGGTGGCTTCTAATTCATCATCTTCTTTGTTCACTTGAGTCGGCGACTTCTTTGTATCTTTTGGCTTATCTTGATTTTCGGAATCTGACTCTGAAGAATCTTTTTCTTTCTCTTTTTGTCGCAAGAGAAAGCGTGGTGTAATGCGAGCAAGTTCTCTGGCAATTTCTGTTTTAAGGGAACCTTGAACCTTTAGTACAATAATATCGCCACTGCGTTTTTTCTTGTTTTTGGCAAAAAGAAAATTTTGTTGACCAGAGGAAGACCATAAACTTCCAGAATTGTCATTGTCGTAGAGATCCTGTGTTGTATGGCGACGAGCTTCAACTTGTTGGTACTGTCGTTGTTGAGAAGGGCGGGGAGCATTGTCAAAGGAGCTAAGTGTCTGAGGAGTCCCTTTTAGATAGCGATTATTCCCCTGTTGAGCATTATTTTGGCGATAGCGATAAAAGGGGTCATTAGGATTAATTTGTCGCATTCTTTTTTCATCATTCTCGCGATCCATTTGGCTATGCATCTTATTAATATAAGCGGCACACCCCATTTGAGAGAGGAGGATAAAGAAAAGAATTATTTTTGACCATAGGAAATCTTTTTTCATAGCTTAACTCTAACTTGATGTTCTCCGGTAACTGTCCCATAAATCCGTTTGTTGTTTTTGGGATTATATAGTTCAACTGTTTGATTAATGCTTCCTGATTGACGTGCAATTCCCATTGCTTCAATTTTTAGCCCACCAGACTGAAATAATATTTTTACCGGTTTTCCTGGTGCAACTAGTTGGCGCGAAATAATTGCATTATTGGAAAGGACTGTGCCTTTGGAAATATTCCTCGTCGGACGATAAAAATGGATATTATTCATATCGGTAAGAATATCTTGTGGGGTATCTGTCCATATCGTTGTTTCTTGAAAATCATTTCTAGAGATTTTGTCTTGAAAGGTCAGTGTATTTTTTGCAATAAATCCTTTGATATTTTTCTTTAGAGTTCCTGAGAACCATAAAGTGTCTTTTCCTTTGTTGTTTGGGGAGTAGATTGAGATCGCGAGCTGCTTATTTCCCATCCTCTGTGGGTCCAAAGGAGAAAGTTCAATAACACTATCGGAAGAAAGCACCGCAAAGGATTTTGAATTTAATGATTTCAAATTGAAGAGATGGAAGTTGTCTTCCATATTCATCTTTTCATGAACAAATTTTTCGAGTTGCAGGATGTTCATTTGTGGAGATTTAAGTTGTACTTGAGCATGGAATCTTTGGGCCATTGCGCGAAGATCGAGTTTGCCTTCTCCTGTTTTTACAATTTCTAAAAGATTTAACTTAAAATCAGAGGAGCAGTTTCCTGAGAACCAACTGAAAAAATGTTCAGCTTTAGCTTGAGGGAAAACTAAAATTTGAGATGGATTATTGAGCGAACAAACACTCGTCACTTCAGCTTTTACCTGAAGGGTGATAATAAGGAAAAAAATGAGTAAGATGAATTTTCTCATAGTCTATCTAATTTTCCCTACGGTTCCTAGCATTTGATCGGCCACTCCCATGACTTTTGAATTCATCTCATAGGCTCTTTGCGCTTTGATCAGATCTGTCATTTCATTCATGATGGTTACATTGCTTGACTCGAGCATTCCTTGTTGGATTGCCCCAGCGGTATTTTCTCCTGCTGCTTGTTGTTGAGGTTCTCCACTTCCATTGGTTATGGCGTAGAGGTTGCCTCCTTGCGATTTTAAGGCAACGGGATTAACAAAGGTAAACACTGGAATTTTTCCAATTTCAGTTGGTGTTGTTTGTCCTTTGAGGTAAGCCTCTACTGTTCCGTCTTGGGCAACATTGACGCTCACTGTGCCTGGAGGCAAGCTGATTCCTGGGAAGACGCGATTCCCACTTTTGGTTACAAGATTTCCTTGGGCGTCAACATTGAAGGAACCATCCCTCGTATATTGCACTTCATTTTGAGGAGTTATTACTCCAAAAAAGCCATCCCCACTGATCATTAAATCAAAGGGATTGTCTGTTATTTGAGGATTGCCTTGGGTATGGATACGACGATTGGCCGCGGCTTTGGCGCCCGAACCAATTTGTAATCCAACATTGTATTGAGAATTGGCAGCACTTCGAGAACCTGCTTCTTGTATTGTCTCGTAGAGGAGGTCTTCAAATTCAGTACGACTTTTTTTAAAGCCGGTGGTATTCACATTGGCAATGTTGTTAGAAATGGTATTTACGTGTGATTCTTGAGCCGCCATTCCTGTTGCAGATGTGTTTAGTGCTTTTAGCATCGCTCCTCCTAAGCCTCAGGCAATTTTCCTAATTGCCCAGCATTATTAAACAGGTCGTTAAAAACGACCAAGGTCATTGGCCCCTTTGCCGGCCATTGAATCGTAATTTTTAATTACATTCTGAATGGTCTCAAAGTGGCGATGAGCCTTTATTAGTTCTGACATTTCCAGCATTGCATTAACATTAGATTGTTCTACAAAGCCTTGATGAACAGAACTTTGGACATTTTCACGTTTTATGTTGTTAATGTCCGAGTTGATAAAAAGAGTTTCTCCTTCTTTGCGAAGGGTATTTATGTCGTGAAATTCCACGACTGAAATTTTTTCCAAAGGTGCATTATTGGCAAAAATTTGTCCATCCATTGAAACGCTGATGCGCCCTGTTTGAGGCATTCTTATTCCGCGCTCTTCTGCGGGAGTTGTCTCTCCTGGATTTAGTGATTTAAGGACTCTGTGCCCTCGATTGTTGACGAGAAACCCATCTGCCGAAATAGAGAAAACGCCATTGCGAGAGAAGCGAATACCATTCGGAGTAAGAATCTCAAAAAGTCCGTTCCCGCGAAGCCCCATATCGAGAGGGTTTTCTGTTGGGCTAAGATCTCCCTGCTTAAAGTCCGTGAAAGAGCCATCAACTTTTACATATGCATTTTCTGCACCCTGCGAATGGTAAAAATCATCAGGAGAAAACTCTTTATTGGGAACATCGATATCTTCAAGTCCTTTTTCTAGGGCGGTTAAGTGTTCTTTAAAAACCAGATCATCTTTCTTAAAGCCAATAGTATTGGCGTTCGCCACGTTGTTGGCGATAACTTCAACCTTTCTTTGTTGAGCAATTCCTGCAGAAACGGGGACCCAAAGATTTTTCAATATAGCTCCTTAAACACTTGGTGGGCATTTTATGCCCATCCTTTCTCAATTTTATCAATGAAACGTCATAAAATACTATGGGGGGAAAAATTTTACCCCCCTGCTTTGATACAATTTTAAGTGTTTAAATATAGGGACGAGAAGGACAAATCAAGATGCGTGTCAAATTAATGACAGACTGATAAGCTCTTGTATTCTTTTGTTTTTTGTCTGCTAATAATGAGTATTATAAGGTAGTGAACATAAAGATAGTAATTTAGGGAGTATGTTAATGGGAAACGAATTAGATGTTTCTAATTTAGATAAGTCTTTGCAGGAGCTGGAAAAGATTATTAATGAGTTGGAGTCTTCAGATTTGGGTTTTGGAGAAACTCTTGCTCGTTTTGAAAGAGGAGCAACTCTTTATCAGGATTGCCAAAAGTTACTTCATCTTGTGGAAAAAAAGATTAAGCTGATTGGCGATAAGCTAGAAGAAAGAGATTTTATTGAAGAGTGAGTTGAGTAATGAAAAATATTTTTAACTATGTATTTGCTAGCGTTGGGAGATTCCTTTTTATTTGCTTTTTGCTTGGTGCTTTTATGGGCACGGGGATTTTGGTCATCTTTTTTTATGTGTCCTTAAGTCTTCCGCCTATCAACAATCTCGAAGATTATGCTCCTCCTGTAACATCTGAAATTTTGACAAAAGACGGTCATCTTTTATTAGAAGCCTATAAAGAGAGGCGTTATATTGCCAAATATGAGGAAATGCCTCGCGTGATGGTGGATGCTCTGCTGGCCGCAGAAGATGACAAGTTTTTTGAGCACGATGGTGTGGATTACTTGGGTGTGATGCGCGCTATGGCGGCAAACTTAAAAGCCGGAAAAATTACTCAAGGCGGAAGTACACTAACTCAGCAGGTGGCAAAGTCCTTACTGCTAAGCCGTGAAAAATCATATATTCGAAAAATGAAAGATTTTATGCTGGCGCGAAAAATAGAGGAGAAGTTTTCGAAGGAAGAAATTCTCTATCTTTATTTGAATCAAATGTATTTCGGCGGTGGTAATTATGGAATCAAGGCTGCAGTGAGAGGATATTTTGGTAAAGATCTTCATGAATTAAGTATTGCAGAAGCAGCTCTATTGGCCGGTCTCCTCGCTGCACCAGGAAAGTATTCTCCTTATGTTAATCCAGAATATGCCAAGGCAAGACAAAAATATGTTCTGAGACGTATGTTTGAAATTGGAAAAATTTCTTCAAGTGAGTATGAAGAAGCACTACAGGAAGAGATAAAAATGCAAGTTAATCCGAGAAATCGTATGGCCGGAGGGCATTTCACGGATTGGATTAGACAATTAATCGTCAACAAAGTGGGGGAAGATCGTTTCTATACTGAAGGATTTCGAATTATTACGACCTTGGACTGGGAATTGCAGAAAAAGGCAGAGGAAGCTGTTGAAAAAGGTGTCCGCGACTTGGATAAAAGACAAGGCTTTAAGGGACCTTTACGCAAGATTGATTTAGGGCAAGGACTAGAGGAATTTGAAATTAAATTTCGAAAAAATATTTACAAGGAAGCATCTTCTTTTTTCCTTTTCAAAGTTGATGGACAGACCGACTACGAATTTCGTTATCGTGATCAGCAATTGTCTGGCGAAGATGTTGTCGCAGAAGATGAGTATCATTTTGTAAAAAATCTTCAAAGTGTGGAAGATGAAAAACTTACTGCTGATCGATTTGAAAGCGGAAATGTTAAAGAAGACCCCCTCTGGAATTTCTTAGATGAAGAAAAAACATTTGAAGCGATTGTGACAAAAGTCAATAATGCGCAGAGGCTCATTTATGTATCTTTAGGAGGTGTTAGGGGAATTATTCCGTACGAACATTTTCGTTGGGCCCATGAGCGAATTATTTCAGATGAGCGCCATTATAATCCATATGTCACTCGCCCTTCACAAATTGTTTCTCCCGGTGATGTTGTTTTAGTGAGAGTCAAAAAGAAAAAAAGTTCTCTTTGGTTCAATCTCTACAGTGATTTTCGTCAGAAAGTGACGAAAGAATCTTTAATTGCAGATCTCAAAAAACAGCAGTTTGTAGAATGTGCTTTGGAGCAAGAACCAGAAGTTCAAGGAGCTTTATTTTCAATGTCTCCTTTTAACGGGCATATTTTAGCTTTGGTCGGAGGTTATGATTTTTATAAATCTCAGTTTAATAGAGTGTTGCAAGCTCATCGACAACCAGGGTCTTCTTTTAAACCCTTCATTTATGCCGTTGCATTAGAAAATGGTTTTACTCCTGCAAGTATTTTAAATGATTCACCATCCGCATTAGCAGGATTTGATGAATCGCTTAATTGGAAGCCTCGTAATTATGATGGTGAATTCTTGGGGCCTGTGACTTTTCGCTATTCTTTGGAAAAGAGTCGTAACGTTCCGACGATTAAACTTGCAGAAGAAGTTGGGGTACAGAAAATTTTAGATTTTGCAAAAAGAGTTGGAATGAACGCTCAGCTAGCTCCTGACTTGAGTTTATCATTGGGGTCATTTGGAATTACGCTTAAAGATTTAGTGACAACATATAGTATTTTTCCAAACGGCGGGAAAAGAGTAAAACCGATGGCGCTTTTATCTGTGCGCAATCGATTGGGCCAAGAATTTAATGTTGCTGATTTTGAGTATGAGGAAGAAGTTACGACTTCTCCTGAAAATGTAGAAGAAGCACAGGTTGAGGTTGCTCAAAAAATCAAAGAATTGAACATGTCCGAAGAAGAAAAGAAAATTGCAGAGGCAGAAAAACCTGTAAATGAATTTCATGCCAATTTAAATGATAAATATGTCTACGATGAACGCTTGGCATATTTGATGAGTAATATTTTAAGAGGCGTGATGATTCGTGGTACAGGAAAAAATGCTAATCTAGGAACTTATGTTGCAGGTAAAACGGGAACAACGAATAACTATGTTGATGCTTGGTTTGTCGGGTTTTCTGCTCATGTCGTTACGGGAGTTTGGACAGGGTTTGATGACAATAAAACGCTCGGTTGGCCAGAATCAGGAGCATTGGCAGCATTACCTATCTGGAAAGAATACATGGAATTTGGATTGAAAAAATTTCCAGAAGAAGATTTTTCAATTCCAGAGGGCATTGTAAATGTCCGTATTGAGCGAGATACAGGAAAGCTTGCTGGTCGTTCTTCTAAAGATACGATTATGGAGGCATTTGTCGTTGGAACAGAACCTGGAGCGGCCAAGGAAGAGCAAGAAGCAAAGGAAGTAGAGGCGGAGCAAACAACTCCGTCATGGGTTGAGGATGATTACTATCTTAATCAATAATCTGTTTCTTGGCGTACTATTGGTAGCAGTTTCGGCGTGTCAATTACTCGCGCCTTCTGCTCCGCCCAAGTTAGAGCCTGAAATCAAAGAAGTGAACAACCTAAATGATCTGTTGACGAAATTTGATTTTGGCAAAGATGAAGTCTCTTTTCAGTTTAAAGAGCTTAAAGGGGAAACCATTGCATCTTTAAATGAAAAAGAAGAGCGAATTCCGGCTTCTTTGAATAAAGTGTTTACTTTCTTTTTTACTTTGAGTCAGCTTCCTTTGAATTATCGCTTTAAAACTTTTTTAAAGTATCGCGGAAATTTTTCTCGATCACGTTATGTTTTACAAGGGGATCTATGCCTTGTTGGACAAGGTGATCCTGATCTTGAATATGATGATCTCTTTGATTTGGCCTTGCGACTAAAGGAGTATGGGGTTAGGAAAGTTGAGGGAAATCTTTATTTTGATGATAGCTATTTTGAGCGGCATAAAAATATTTTTGATTTTCCTGAGACATCTGAAAGTTACAACCAATCTTTTTCCGGTCTCAATTTGGAGCGAAATCGCTTTCATTATGTTTGGGATTTTTCTACAGAAAACAAGGAACTTTCATTTTTTGCCTCGCCTTCTGTCGTTTCTTCTCCTCTTATGGGCACAGTTGAAGAGCTTGAGGATTTTAGTTTTGGCGATGGCGGTTGGGTTTATGACCGAAGTTCTGGTGCATTTCGCGGAAGGGGGCAAGAGCGTTTGCCATTGAAGGAAAGTGGTGAAGCCGCAGGGCAAATTTGGCAAAAAATATTGAAAGATGTGGGAATTGATTTTTCTCTAGAGAATATTTCTCGCAAACATTGTCCCTATAAAAATGATTTTCGAGTGCTATTTTCTCATGAAGGGCGAGAGCTTGAGGATTTATTACATGAGTCTTTTTTGAATAGTGATAATTTGGTGTTAGAGCTATTAAGCATGCATGCTGCCAAAAAAAGAAATAAAGCAATTCGCACGCGTGATGAAGCTTTGGAAAATATGAGGTCCTATCTGAGCAAGCGTTATGGTATTTCGCTAGAAGATTTGAAGATAGATAGAGCTTCAGGCTTGACCGATAAGTCGCGAATTGCACCTTGGGTATTTGTAAAAGTTTTAGAAAAATCTTTTCGGAGTTATGGCAAGCGTCATGTTTTATCTTTTTTTCCATTACTGGGATTTAAGGGGACTTTGCGCAAGCGCTTGAAATCTCCCTTTACCGATCTGCGGATTTGGGCCAAAACTGGGACAGTTAATTACGCTTCTAATCTGGCTGGTTATATTGTGTATCAGGGCAGAACCTTTGCTTTTTCTATTATGCTTAATAACTTGTCCAAGAGGTTTGCCTTGCAGGCTGAAAAAGAGAAGGGGAAGAAAAAATTCTTAGATGATCAAGCTTCTTTGTGGATTCAGAGAGCGCGTGATTTTCAAGATGAGCTCGTCTTGCTGTTTACAAAAAGTTTGGATTCAGATCCTTCCAATCATATTTCGCTAAAATTTAATGGGATTTAGTTAAAAATCATCAGTATTTCTTCTCTTGTTTTGGGAATAAAAAGTTTTTCAAAGGAAAATAAGTAATTTCAGTTAGATATCATTCTTGTCCTTTATCATTATAGCTTAATCAAAACCTACATTTCCGTCCTTTTTGCTCAAGTTTTCAAAAGAATGGACGATAAGCTTTTATCTAAAAGGAAGAATATGAAAGTTTCTAAGAAAATTTTTGCTTCGGTCCCCATCATGCTCTCATTCTTATTGCATGTTGGTGCTTTTGTTTCTTTCTTTTTTGCCTCTCAATATCAAAGCACGGAGACTGTAAATAAACCAATGGAAGTGGTTCTTCTACAAAAAGAGTTTGTTGAGAAAATAAAAGCGGCACATCTTGTGAAGAGGCAAGTTGTCGAGTCTGAACAAATTGGCCGACAAGAGAAAGATTTGAACTCTCGCTTTCTAGGAAAGGCTGATCAGGTTCACGATAGACAAACTGTTGCTCAGCATATTGATAAGTTTAATGTCGGTGGAAAGCAGCAGGCAAAAGAAGTCGCCAAATCTAAAAATAAAATTAAGCTCAAGCAGTTAGCTTTAAGCCCTAGCCTTGAGTTGGCAAAATTTGTCCCCCCTACGGAAACGGGAGATAAGGGCAAAGGTATTTCAAGCAGTAATGATTTTGTAGAAGATGTTCAGTTGGGAGACTTTACTCGTCTTAATACCCAGGAATTCAAGTTCTATGGCTTCTATAATCGCATCAAGCAGCGCCTCGAAGAATTTTGGGGTGATACTTTGCGACAAAAGGCAGAAGCGCTTTATCGTTCTGGAAGGCGTATGCCCGCAAGCGAGAATGCTGTGACTGGCTTACGCATTTACCTTGATAGCAAAGGAAATATTGTTCGCATAAAAGTTAATGCCCCAAGTGGTGTGCGAGAATTTGATGACGCCGCAGTTGAGGCTTTCAACAGAGCGGGACCTTTTCCTAATCCACCTCGCGGAATGATAAAAAATGGTCATGCCGTTTTGGAGTGGGGATTTGTCGTTAAGGGCTAGATGCTATCTAATCCGGGTATATAAATCGTTTTCAAAAATTCTTTAAATTCTTGAGCTGGATTAGGGCCAAAGAGCATGGTTATGAAATCACTTTGTGCAAGATGGTATTCTTGCTCGTTAAAGAAAAAATGTATTTGATTTTCGTCAGTGCTTAATACTTGGAGTCGTCCCCGGCTCCACTTGCGGATGAAATGAGAGAACAGAGTGAAGCTACCGACGGCCCATGATGCCGCAAATTGTATATTACAGTCATTCGAAATCTTTATTGGCATCCAGCATGGATGGTCAAATTGTTGTAGCATCTCTGCTGCGCCAATTGTATTGGGGTTAAAAGCTAACTCGTGGATAATTCCAGTGAGATCTTGTCCTTTGTCTTTCACGCAATAAAAAAGAGCTTCATTGTTTTCATTATAGTGAATGTAGAAAGACGCAGACTTGATATTCCAAGTATGCTGCCAATCTTTTGTTTCTCTTGTGGGCATCAACCAATAATGTGATTGAATTTTAAATAATGATTTGATCGATTGTATGTCGAGTTCTGTTAGCTCTTTTGCTTTTTTCCAAGGGAGGGCAGTACCGCTAGCAGCGGGATATTGAAATTGTTCTCCAGCCAAGTGGAAGCCATATTTTTCATAGAGATTAGCTAGATTGCTCCACAAAACCATAAAAGCAACGCGCTCTTTTACGCGAGTGAGAACTGTTTTAAAAAAGGGTGAGAATAGTTTGTTTCCTTGATATGCTTTAGCAATGCAGATGCCGCCAATAAAGGCTACTGCAGTATCTCCTAGCTTTCTGTAGCATATACCAATGTGGCCAATGATTGTGTCACTATTATAGTCAATAAGCAGATAAAGATTTTCGCTGTTTTTTTCATTGAGAAGTGGTGCAAAGTCAATGTGGAAGCTGTTTTCAGCGTCATAGGCGAATTCTTTTTCAATAAACTCACTTATCAATTTAATAGACACTTTTCTTTCTTTTACAGTTGTAATGTAAAAATTTTGATCGATCTTTAATTGCAAACTATTCTCCGGCAAAAATTTCCTACCTATATTGTCTTTTAAATTCGCACACTTAGGCAAGAAAAAAGCACTGTCTAAAAAAAATACAGTTTCGCGAGTTTTTTCTAAAGATTTTCCATTTCGGGACGAAAAGTTAGTTAGAAGTAAGCTTACAACAGCATGTTGTTAGCTGGTAGACCTCTCAAGGATGAGACGGTCGCCCACAAGATCAAGGAGGATATTATGGGCATGAGAATTAACACAAATGTATCGTCACTAAATGCGCAGAGAAATCTGCGTGGAACTCGCCTTAACTTAAACAGAAGTTTAGAGCAATTGTCTTCTGGTCAGCGCATCAATCGCGCTGGAGATGATGCTGCTGGCTTGGCAATTTCTGAAAACCTTAAAGCGCAAGTAAGAGGTTTAGAGCAAGCCATGAGAAATACCGAAGATGGTGTCTCCTTGGTGCAAATTGCTGAAGGCGGTCTTTCCGAAGTTTCTAATATTCTTATTCGTCTTAGAGAGCTTGCAGTTCAAGCAGCTTCAGACACTATCGGTTCAACAGAAAGAAAATTTCTTAATGTGGAATTTGAGCAATTGATCTCTGAGGTTGATCGTATCGCAAGTTCAACAGAGTTCAACCAAGTTCCTCTTCTTAATGGAACAGGTGCCGTTCTTGATATCCAAATCGGAACAAGAAACGATCCTTTGACTGATAGACTGACTTTTGATGCTTCTAGTGCAGACGTTAATGTTGCCGCTCTCGGACTTAACCTCGCAAGTGTTGCTGATAAAATTTCAGCTCAAAACTCCCTATCTGCAATCGATCAAGCGATTGTGAGTGTTTCTGGTATTCGTGCAGACTTTGGTGCTCTTCAAAACCGTCTGCAATCAACCATTAACAACACGGCAATTAGTATTGAGAACTTGTCTGCCGCGAATTCACGTATTCGTGATACAGACATCGCTTCTGCAACTGCTGACTTGACCAAAAACAACATCTTGTTGAATGCTGGCACATCGGTCTTAGCACAAGCTAACCAATCAACACAAAGTGCCTTGAGCTTGATCCAAGCGGCAGCCCAATAATAGGGTAGCCGCTTAGAAACTATGTAACGAATTTTCCTGCAAAGATCGGCGTAAAAACTGATCAAAAGATATGGTGTATATGATTGTTATCCTGTGAGGAACAATCAAATGGAAAAGTGTAACTAATTATTAATGAATTAAGGACAGAATGTCCGACGCAAAACAGGAGGTTTTTATGCACATACAAAAGGAATAAACCATGGGTTTCAGAATAAATACAAATACTCAATCTTTGTCCGCTCAAAGAGCGTTAAGTGTAACTAATAGAGGGATGGACGGTAATTATAGAAAACTGTCCTCCGGAGAAAGGATTACGAGGTCCTCAGATGATGCAGCAGGTTTGGCAATTTCCGAAAAGCTTAAAGGTCAGATTCGTTCTTTCCGCCAAGCAAAAAGAAATGCAAACGATGGCATCTCTCTCATCCAGACTGCTGAAGGTGCTTTGTCCGAAGTGTCAAACATTGTCATCAGACTACGAGAACTCGCAATCCAGGCTGCTTCTGATACTGTTGGGCCTCAGGAGCGCTCCTTCTCAGACATCGAGTTCCAAAATCTCAAAGATGAAGTGGAACGGATATCAAGATCGACTCAGTTCAATGGTATCCAACTTCTTGATGGGACAGGCGGAGTGCTCGATTTCCAAGTCGGTGCGAACAATGACCCAGCACTGGACCGCTTGCGTTATGATGCTTACTCAGCAGATGCAACGCTGGCATCTTTGGGAATTGTCAATGAGACAGTTGCATCCAAAGAAGGTGCTCAGAACAGTCTTAAGACTTTGGACGATGCCTTGGTTAAGATCAATGGCACCAGAGCAAACTTCGGTGCTCTACAGAACAGGCTATCATCAGTGGTTAACACCTTGTCTATCACCGATGAGAATCTCTCTGCAGCGAACTCGAGGATTAGAGATGTTGATGTAGCCGCGGAAACTGCTGATTTGGCGAAAAACAACATCTTGATGCAGGCTGGAACTTCTGTGCTCTCACAGGCAAACCAGACATCACAGGCTGCATTGAAATTGATAGGATAAAACATTCATACTACACCGCCCCTTGCTTCGAATGAAGGAAGGGGTTTTTCTTTTTTCTTTTTTCTTTTTTCCCATTGAGCTAGAATTATCTTATGAAAAAAACAGTTTTGATTTTTGGAGCCTCTTCTTTTGTTGGCTCAAATATTGCCGAATCTTTAAGTGCTGATTACCGAGTGATTGGGACCTATCACAATCACAGAGTTGTTATACCGAATGTTCTTACTGTGCCGTGTGATGTGTTGAATCGCGATCAGGTGCAGCTTCTTATTTATGCTTTTCGTCCTGATATTGTTGTTTATGCAATTGGTGTTTCTTCAGTTATTGCTGCGCATGAATCAAGAGATATTGCTCATTCATTAAATACTGTTGGTGTCTTTAATGTTACATCATTTTCAGAGCGCTTTCGGGCCAAGTTTTGTTATATTTCTTCGGCCATGATTTTTGCGGGAAATGATGTCGTTTACAATGAAGGCGATACGCCGCTGCCTGATACTGTCTATGGTACGACAATGGCCTCTGCCGAATTTTATATTCAAAAATCGTGTCTTAATTATTTGGTACTGCGCTCATGCAATTTGTATGGAAGGGGTATCAATCCTTTTGGTAAAACCTGGTTTGAATTGATGGAGGATAAGCTTTTTAAAAATGAAGCTTCTTCTTATGATAACAAAGTCAATACTGGCTTTTTGGATATTGCATATCTTGCAGATATTTTAAAGCTTTGTTTAAAAGCAGATATTACCAATCGGCTTATTCAGGTTTCTTCTTCTGATTTTTGTACGCGCTATGAATTTGCGATGAAATATGCAGAAGTTTTTGGTTTTAGCCAGGATCTTATTTCTCCAGGAAAATGGTTCTTCCCTATTGATGAGCTTTCAGCAAAGGATTATGGTAAAAGCTCTGATGTTTTCCACTATCGCTTGAGTATTGAAAATCTAGAGCATCTTATTAGGGCCCGCATGCCAAGAGTCGAAGACTCTTTGCTGAGAACTTACAAGAGATTTGGGGGCAAGAGTAAAAAAAATCGCGGACAAAATGCCGCGATTGGAATTAAGTATATATAGCGAATAAAAATTCTATTGGGCCGAGTGCTTAATAAACTCAGTTAAGTAGTGGCGAGCTAGAGTTTCCAAATCGACTTTCTCTCCTTGAAATTCCCAGCTTACTTTATTGAATACACCAATTTTAGCTTTGATTTCATGGATGCCTGATTCAATGGGGGAGAAGGCATTTAGGCGAGCTGCAAAAACACCCGTATTGGAAAGAAAACCAATACTAATCGTATCTCTAGCTTTTCTTGCTACGACAAGCTTAAGAGAGTTTCTAAAAAGCATAAAATCATTGATTGTATTGGAAATTTTAAAAATGCGGATGCGTGTTCCTGCATTTCCTCTGAATTCATTAAATTTCTCAGAATAAGATTCAAAAAGATCTCTGAGAATGGACATGAGTTTTATGGATTCTTCCTCGAGGAGGGCATTCCCATCGAGATGGTCATTAAATTGAATAATTCCAGACTCTTCCATGGATATTTCTTCCAAGGCCAAATCTTCGATCCAAGAAAATGAATTTTGTTTTACTGGGATTTGTGTTTCAAATTTAATTATTTCCATAATTAAATTCTTTAAGTTTTGAACCGGCCTGTCAAGTATAAAAAATTAGGGAGTTTTGATGGGTTTTGAAGGAGGAAGTCGGGGAGATTTTCCAATCTTGTTCCGCGCCCCTTTACCAAAAGGTGGGCGCAATTAGTAGTCACTTTAGGCTTCCCGCTATCAACATGATCCATTTAGACCGTTGGCGGGCATGCTCACCATAACCAGGGATCGCTCCCGAAAATCAAGTTGTAGGGCGAAACAGTTCGTTCCCCCCGACTTCTTTACCTATTATACACTGGGGATTGATCCAAATCCATGAGTAAAAAATGCCAGAATTTTTATAATTGGCTGAAATTTCGTATTTTTAAGGCAAAGTAAGATCTTTTCAAGATCGTAGAAAGATTTTGACGCAGTGCTTCGTTGTGATATAATAATTAACAGGAAAAGTTTTTCCTAAAGTTTTGGGAAAAAGTTCCGACAAGGCTTATATCAAGTCTTGAGGAGGCAGGTATGAGAAAAATGATTTCAAATTTTTTCCAAGATGAAAGTGGACAAACTTCTACCGAATATATTTTGCTAGTTGCTGTTGTGGCTCTTCTTGTTATCAAGTTTAAAAACGTTGCAGGAGACAAGCTAACAAAATTGACAGAGGGTGTGTTCCAAAGTGGTGATCAAATTTTGAATCAAATTAATAACGAGATTAATTAGAATTTGCTTTCATCTTTGATTTAGAGTCACCTATCTTCAAGCGCCAGCGCTTGCCGCTTCTTTTTTGTTTCTATCACTAGAAAATCAGTATAAAATTGTCCCATGAAATTTCGCAGAAAGATGGCGAAGGGACAAGCCGTTATCGAATACATATTTATTTTTGCGTTTATGGCATTGCTCGGCGTTGCCGTTCTTTCTCGTTTTGGGCCATTTCTGGGCGACCACTTTGGCAAGCTTTCATTTACAATTTCAAACACTTTATCGACCGGCGTCTGTAAAGATTATTGTTTTTTGAGTAATTATGAGAATTGAAATTTACATTTTTTTACTCATTGAATTGATGATTGTTGCTTGGTTTGATTTTAAGCAAAGAAAAATTTTGAATCTGTGGAGCATTACAAATGTTTTGCTTGGTGTGCTGTTTTTGTTTTCTCTTGATGAATATGTTTGGAGTTGGAATTTAATTATTTTTCCTTTTTCATTTTTGTTGGCCGGTTTTCTTTTGTTTGCCATTAAAATAATGGGAGGGGGAGACGCAAAATTTATGAGTAGTTTTTTCTTTCTTGTTCCGGCCAATGAACACTGGTCTTTTAGTGAAGCGATATTGCTTATGACAGTTGCTGTTGGAGGAATTTCGCTATTGGTTACTTATACTAGGAATTATAAAACATTTATTACTGCCTTACGGCTGCGAGATGCGCGTTTGTTTTTTTCACTTTGGGGAAAAAAATTTCCTTTTGCCCCTGTGCTTTTATTGGCCTGGGGGGTAATGGGGTATAAGTGGTTATGAAATTAAAGAAGAGTTTATTTTCTCAGCGTGGTCAAAGTACTGTAGAGTATGTGTTATTGCTCGCAGTGATTGTTTCTTTGGCATATGCCGTTTTGAGGCATGAAGCTTTTCGGCGCTTTTTTGGACCTGGTAGTGAAGGTTTTTTGGCGATAACTAAATATATAGAGCATAGTTACAGACATGGTGGACCAGAAAAAGAATATACTTATTCTTCTGATTCCTATCGCACTTCTGGTCGGCATTGGTCTTATACTAAAGAGTCCCATTTTTTTGGGCCAAAAAAGAAATATCCAGATTAGTATGATGAAGAGAAGAGGACAGGCTACTATTGAGTTTCTTTTAACTGCCATATTTGCTTTTGGTATTCTTTTTCTATTTGTCAAAATGGGACTTAATTTTGTGAAGGGCTATGTGGCTCACTATGCCACTTTTATCGCTAGTCGAGCTTTTCTTGTGGGAGATGATTATTTACCAAGTGCCAACTTTGCAGAGAAAAGAGCCTTAGAAAAGGGTGTTGATAAGTTTGAGTCATTCCCTCTTGCGGATTGGCGTTTAAATTCTTGCCCTTCGGGAGAGAATGGACTTTCATTTAATTTTCCTCCAGGAGAAGGGGGGCACTCTGCGGGAGATGTCTCCGGTCATGAAGTTACCTACACTCCTTATATTGGAGCGAGCTATACATTCTGCGAATATACTTCAGCCTATGCGATTGTTGGAGGAGGGCATGTTGCTCGTTTTACTTCGGAGTCTTTTTTGGGCAGAACAATTCCACGCGGTGAAACTTTTGCTTCTATTTGTGAGCGTTTTCAGAAACTCGCAGATGGAAGTGGTATTTCATTTTCAGATCAGTGTGTAATGAGTGTTAGTGGAAGTTACAGTTTTGTCACAATCTATGACAATGGGGGCTGATTGTGAGAGTGGCTTTTTTGAAAAAGAAAAATAGAGAAAAAGGGCAATCTTTATTTGAGTTTCTTGTTTTTCTTCCTATCATGTTAGTTTGTCTGACTTCACTAATTAGTTTTGGAAGCGCGATCAATGCTTCAATTAATCAGCAGAAAATAGCGAGGGGCTATTTTTTTGCACTACTGCGGGGAAATGCTTTTGCCAATAGACATCAAGAGCTTGTGGAACTTGAAGGTGGTGGCGTTAATAACGCATCAATGTTTTTCATTGGGTGGGCCGACAAAATGTCTGGAGAATCTCCCTATGCACCTTGTTATAAAATAACCAATGTCCTCAGCTCTAGTGCACCTAATGAAGAATGTAAGGGGAAAACGACAGGAGATACTTCGCAGTTTGTAAAAGTAAAAACTGTTTTTGGCCTTTGCACAACAACTTATGAAAACCATGGCTATTGGCTTTATCGACCCTTTTCAGATTGCTCTCTTCACTAATGCTGAATACTCAAACGCCTTTTACTAGGCAAAACTTCCCTTTCTTATAGCTTCTTTCCATCTTTGATAAAATTCTAGGTAATAAAAAGAAAAAGGATTTTTCGATGAATAATCGCGCTTTTACCTTGAGTCTTATCGTTGCCGCTCTTGCCGTTTTTATGGTGTATAGTTATATCGAAGGACGAGAAAATGAATTTGTCAAAAAGTATGGCCACAAAGTCCCTGTTGTTGTTGCTTCTCGTGACATTAATGAATTGGAAGTTCTCGATGATCGCAAGATTACAATGCAAAATATTCCCAAAAATTACGTGGCTCCAGGGGCTTATAACAAAAAAGATGATTTGTTCAACACTATTGCCGTTGCTCCAATTCTCAAAGGAGAACAGATTACTGCTCCTCGTGTTACTTTTCCTGGGCAAAGCACTGGTTTAAGTCGCCAGATTAGTATTGGTAAGAGAGCGATTTCTGTTCGGGTTTCTGAAGATCAAGCAGTAAGTAAATTATTAAAGCCTGGTGATCGTGTAGATGTTCTTGCCATGATTGACTATGCTGGTGGTCGAAAAGAATTTATGAAAGTAAAAACAGTGTTACAGGATGTGCTTGTTCTTTCCACTGGACTAAGTGTAACCAATACCCTGCCGATGGTTGGAATTAAGCGAAACGATATTATCAAACAACTTAACTTAAATACTTATTCTGATTTTGGGACAATCACACTTGAACTTGATCCCTATCAAGTTCAAAAAATTATTTTTCTAGAGCGCCTTGGGTCACGTCTAAGTCTCGCATTACGCAATAACGACGATAAGAAAATGGTGAGAATCCAAGGAACGAGGCTGTTTGATATTTTGGGTGAAGATGCTGCTGAGGCTAAAGCTTTCTTTTCCGAAAAGCAGCCTAAACAAGGACGTTAATTTGACAAAATTGATTCCATTTCTATTTTGCCTACTTTTCTTAAATAGTTTTGTCATTGCACAAGATGAGAAGAGTGATGCGGTTGAAGAAAGGGAAATTGAAGTTGTTTTGGGAATCGATCGTATTGAGAAGATTGATTTTGTTCCAGATGCGCGAGTAATGATTGGAAATGATAAATTGATTAAGTTAACACTTATTCCTGCTAAAAAAGAAATTATTTTCAAGGGAAAAAAAGCGGGGAAAACAAGTGTTACTTTACGCAATCCGATGGGGGATCCCAAGATTCGTTTCATGGTTACTGTCTCTTCTGATGATAAATCGAAAATCGTTGCTGATTTGAATGAGTTTTTGGGCGATATTGAAGGACTAGAGATTGGGATTAAAGGGGGAACTGTTTATGTTGGTGGTTTCATCATTGTTCCCAAAGATATTGCACGTGTTTTAACCGTTTTAGAAAAATATCCAGATGTCATGCGGTTGGTTGATCTTGCTCCTCAAACTAAATTGATTGTTGCACAGAGAATGCAAGAAGAAGTGCAAAGGGCCGGACTTAAAGATGTAACAGTACGGATTGTTAATGGAGTCTTTTGGCTTGAGGGAGTAACTGATCGTCCTAAAGGGGATGAGCTTGCGATGGAAATTGCAAAAGCCTATTTACCTGATCGCCTAGAGCAGCAGGGGGGAGGCTATCAGCAAGTTCAGCGGGATGATATTAAATCATTTATTGTTGTTAACACCAAAGATAAACCACAACCTGCCCCTAAGCAGCTAAAGGTAGTTGTTCAATTTGTGGAATTATCAAAAAGTTATATTAAAAAATATGGTTTTAGTTGGATGCCCTTTTTAACGGGAGGGGAAGGTGAATTAGGTGGGAGTATTTCTTTTCAAAATTCAAATTCCGAAGGTTTGACTACGAGTTCTTCGGGGACTTTCTCTGGTGTGATCTCTAATCTCTTTCCTCGTTTGGAGTCAGCTAAAAATGCAGGTTATGCGAGAATTGTTCAGTCGGGAATGGTCATAACTAAAAATCAGGAGCAGGCTAAAATTAGTAAAACTGAAAGTAATACGACCCAAATTGGAGGGACAGAAAATGCAACTCAGTTTACCAGTACCATCGGTTTTGATCTTCAAGTAAAGCCTACTATTTTGCAGGAGGAAAAAGTCGATTTGAGCATTGGCCTTAAAGTAAGTGTTAAGTCATCCTCTAGTGATAATTCGCAAACTGATAATAATGTTTCAACTTCGCTAATCGTAAAAAATAAAGAATCTGCTGCCGTTGGTGGTGTGGTTATCAACAAATCAACAACTGATTATGACAAAGATCCTCCTGGTGGATCTGCCTCATCTGAAGATGCGGTTCCTCTATTCAGCTTGATTCGCTCTAAAAGTTTTGCAACGGAAAAAAGTCAATATGTTGTTTTTATTACTCCTGAGATTATCGATTCTGCCTCGGAAGGGACTGAAGAAATTCGCAGGAAGTTTCGTAGGAGAGAAAGATAATGGCCGGACATATTATCAGTGTCATTGGAGGAAAAGGCGGAGTTGGCAAGTCTATGTTTGCCTGTAACTTAGCTTTTGCTTTCGCGGCAGAGAAACGAGCCAAGTGTCTCCTTTTGGATTTTGATCAAAGAGCCTGTGGAGATCAGACCATTATCTCAGGGATTAAGTCGCCCAAAAATTTAAAAGATTTAAGTGAGTTTTCTGGTTCAATTGATCCTAAGACACTCCAGATGTTTATGGGGATGCATAAATTGCAAGTTGGACATGTCAATATGCCACCAGATCCCGTTGCCGCTTCTCAAATAAAAGAAGAGGCTTTAGGGAAAGTGCTAAAAGCTGTACCTAACCTTTTTCCTGTGACGGTTATTGATGTTGGAAGTGAGTTGACGGATCTTGCGCTTAAAGCATTAGAGGCTTCGACTTTAATTTTCTTGATCGTCTCTCCAGATGTTTTAGCAATCAATCAAAGTAAAAGATTATATTCAGATCTTATCACTCAATTGTTTCCCAAGGATATGATTCAAATTGTCGTTAATCAGACAGTAAAAGGTCATCCCATGACTCCCGAAATCATTGGAAAGCAAATGGGCAAACCTGTGTTTCACGCTATAGCCAAAGATGATCAAAGTTGCGTGATGGCCCTCAGTAAGTCACAGCCTGTGATGGCCGTGGCTCAGAATAGTGCTTTTGCTACGGGTGTATTAGAATGTGCACGTAAAGTTATTCAAAAAAATATTCTTGCGATGTTGGAAAAACTGGCTAAGCCTAAAGATACATCAGCCAGTAAAGCAGCCTCGCCAGCGCAAGAAGCAAAGGTAAAGAATTCTTGGAATGATCTTAAAGTCAGAATTCATCGCGCCCTTGTTGAAGAAATGGATTTCAATAAAGATGAGGATAAAAACGATCCTCATGCCAAAATTATTCTCAAAGAAAAAACAAAAAAGAAAGTTGTTGAGTTATTAAATAAAGAAGAAACGGCAGGAATTCTCACTGGTCGAGATGACATGAATCGTATTGTCAAAGAGATTTTGGATGAGGCTTTGGGACTCGGCCCTTTAGAGGAACTCCTGAGTGATCGTACCGTTTCGGAAATCATGGTTATTGCTCCAGATAAAATTTACTATGAAAAAAGTGGTAAAGTGCGTTTGTCAGATGTGACTTTTACAAGTGATCGTCAAGCTCTTAACGTCATTGAGAGAATTGTTGCACCTATTGGTCGTCGTATCGATGAAAAAACTCCTTATGTGGATGCCCGTCTTGCTGATGGATCACGTGTGCATGCTATTATTCCACCTTGTGCTTTGGAGGGCTGCACTATTACGATTCGTAAATTCCCCGAAGAAACTCTTACTTATAAAGACTTGATTAAGTTTGGTTCTATGACGGAAGGGATGGCCGACTTTTTGCGAATTTCTGTAGAAGCTCATCGTAATATTGTTGTTTCTGGAGGTACAGGTTCTGGTAAAACGACTTTGATTAATATGCTAGGTGCTTTTATTCCTTCCAATGAGCGGATTATTACTGTGGAAGACTCTGCTGAGTTGAGCTTGCCTCAGGATCACGTTGTGCGCCTGGAAACTCGTCCTCCTTCTTTGGAAGGTGATGGTGAGATTAGTATTCGTTTGCTTGTTAAGCAAACTCTGAGAATGCGTCCCGACCGAATTGTGGTTGGGGAGTGTCGTGGTGGGGAAACGCTTGATATGTTACAAGCGATGAATACTGGGCACGATGGCTCATTGACGACAGTTCACTCCAACTCGCCACGCGATTGCATGGGACGTTTGGAGACTCTCGTACAATATGCTGGAGCTGGTCTTAATCAGCGTTCAATTCGGGAAATGATTGCTTCAGCCGTACATATGGTTGTGCAGCAAAGTCGTCTAGATGACGGTTCTCGTAAGGTTATGAATATTACTGAATTAGGAGGTATGCAAGGTGATGTTATTACTTTGCAAGATATTTTCTTGTTTAAGCAAGAAGGCATTGGTCGAGATGGTAAAATCATAGGAAAGTTTCAGGCAAGTGGTTTTATACCAAAGTTTATTGAGGTGTTGGAGAAGAAGGGATACAAAATACCAAGAGGTCTTTTCAATAACGAGGCGCCACCGGCAGCCGCGGCACCTGAGAAAAAACCAGCAGCAGCACCAACGCCTGCCGCCAACCCGGGAGCAGCAAAAGTTCCCCCTAAGAAAAAGTAGGTAGAATAAATGGAAGAGTTTACCCTCCTCTTAGGAAAAAATGGTGTTATTTTTGCTATTGGTTTGGTCGCATTTATCTGGTGCTATCGTAATAGTATAAAAGTTTTTAATTTTATTGAAACTCAAACTTTGGGAAATCGCGAATACATTATGTCGCGTTTTGAATTATTGTTTTTAAAGGTTTCTGAAAAACACGTAACAATAGTTCTTCTTTCTATTTCTTTTGGTTTAGGGCTCTTGGTTATTGCTATTTTTTCAATTTTTGGACTTTATAAAACAGGCATTTTTCTCGGAGCGATCGCGGGATTTGTTGGTTGGAAGCTTCCGCGGCCAATCGTTAATTTTATGGTCGAGCAGCGGATAAAGAAATATCAGTATCAAATGGTGGATGCGCTTAACTTGCTTTCTAATGGGATTAGGGCAGGCTTATCTGTCCCACAAAGTTTGGCGATGGTTGTAGATGAATTGCCTCCTCCTGTTTCGCAAGAATTTAATTTAATGTTGCAGCAAAATCGGATTGGGGTTCCGCTGGAAGAATGTTTTGAGAATTTGTTGGAGAGGATTCCAACTGAAGATAATGAAATGTTTGTGACGAGTGTAAACGTCTTGAGGGAAACAGGTGGTAACCTTGCTGAAACCTTCGATACTATTGTTGAGGTTATTAGGGAGCGAGTTCGTTTGATGCAAAAAATTGATACCTACGTTGCTCAAGGAAAATTTCAAGCTGCCGTAATTGCTTTGATGCCTTTTGTTTTGGGGGGCGTTTTTATGTCAACGGATCCACGGGCAGCTGAAAAAATTATGGGCAGCCCTATTGCTATCGCTTTACTTGTTGGAGCAGTTATCATGGATTTACTTGGTGTTTATGTGATTAGTAAGGTGATTAAAATTAAAGTGTAGTATTTTGGTCATATAAGATAGAACTTGTTAATTTTTTGAAAAATAAGCCGAATAGGCGTTGCAATTCAAAGGATCGTGTTAAAATAAATTGATGTTAAATAACAGTGAATTTATGAGGTTTAAAATGAGCTTTAAGTTTGTCTTGTCTTTCTTGTTGTTGATTCCGGTATTAGCCTGGGGTGGAGTGAATTTAAAAAATGGAAATTTTTATATCACTTATACTGATTTGATTGTTCCAGGTGGCGGTAAAAAATTGGAGATAACAAGAACCTATAACTCAAAGGTGGCTGACGTTGGTTGGTTTGGCGTTGGTTGGGGAAGTGATTTTGAAACATTTTTATCTGTTTCGGCAGATGGTTCTGTTGTTGTTCATGAAAATGGTGCGGGCGCACAGAACCGTTTTGTACCTCGTTCTAATATTGATCCACGTGGAGCAGCTCAAAAAATTATTGCCGAAATTAGAAAGAAAAAATCTCTTACGGCATCAGTTGCAAAGGAAATGGAAGATAAGTTGAGTGCTAATGCGGAATTGAGACATGCCTATGCTCGTCGCTATAAAGTCACTGCAACATTGGCCAAGGGAACGACTCTATATTCTATGCAGTTAGGAAGTCAAAGTATTGAGGTTACAGCACAAGGATACAAAAGGGTTTTTTCTGATGGCAGAACTGAGACTTTCAATAAAGATGGGAAGCTAACCAAGATAAGCAATAAAACTGGCTATTACATTGATTTAAGTTACAACAAGAATGGAAAGCTTGAAAATGTTAAAGACTCTCAGGCGAAGCAGATCTTTTTCGATTGGTATGCTGATGGGAGAGTTAAAGAGATTTGGTCAGTGGGAGATAAAAAGGCTTCTTACAAGTATAAAGACAATGACCTTATCGAGTCGCAAGATGTTGCAGGGAATGCTTATAAATTTGGCTATGATTCTAATCACAATATGACGAGTGTAACTTACGCCGATAAGTCGCAAATGCAAATCAAGTATGGGCTAAAAACTCAGTTTACCTCCGCCATTACTGATCGCAATGGTGAAAAAACAGAGTATGTCTATGAATCGAATCCTAAAATGCCAGATAAGCACTATTGGACTCTAGTTAAAAAGAAAGGGTTGAGTGGCAAAGAGGTTGAAAATCGTTATGAGTATGAAATAAAGACTCGTAAGGACGGATCGAGCTATACGTATCGCATTTTGACAATCGTCGATGGCTTAAGAACTGAAACAGTTTATAGCGACAAAGGATCATTGCCTCTAAAAATTGTTCAAGGGAAGAATGTTACCAATTTCAAATACAGTGATGATGGACTTTTATTGGAGAAGAAATCGAGCTCCGGAGAATACATCAAGATTGATTACGAAGATAAATTCAAAAAAATTTCGCGAGTTGAAAAAAATAAAATGTGGACCGAATTTCAGTACGATGGTCGTGGCAATTTAACAAAGGCTTCCGATAGTTCAGGGAAAAGCGTTTTGCTTGTTTACGACAGCAAGGGCCGCATTACTAAGATGGTGGACAAAAATAGCAAAGATAAGAAAAACCAGCCAAGAGCGCTTTCTTTTAAATATAATGCATTAGGTAAGCCTATTGAGATAAAGATGGAAGGTGCTGGGGTAATTAGAGTTGACTATGATAACTATGGCGAAATTAAGAGAGTTGATAGTAAATCAGGTCCTAAGATTGCTATTCAGGTCTCACAAGCCTTTAAAAATTTGCTCAAGGTGGTACAACCTGCCGGGGTGGATTTGAAAATGTTTTAATGCTATAATGTACTCGAGGTTTTTCCTCAAGTTTTATTTAAGGAGATAATATATGAAGCTTTTATTAGTGTTGTCTTTTCTTTCTTTGATGTTCGTTTCTGTTCCTGTTTTTGCTGGTGATGATGATGGTGTTGGAGAACTAGGGCAATGTCCAACTGGTACTTGTGGAGATATTTCACAATTAGACAGAGGTGATGGAAAAGATACTAGTGATGTTGCTGTTGACGATAATGGTTCAGCAAAATCAACTCAGACAACAAAAAAATAGCTTTAGAAGTTTTAAAAATATAGTCTATAGATACTGAAGCACGAGCTTTGGCTCGTGCTTTTTTCTTTTCATCAAAGACCTTAATTTCATCATAATATTGCCAATGTTATCAACAGTGATCTGTTTTTTGACAGATGTTCTTCAGCATTTCAGCATATTACGTCTATGATTTTTGGCACGCATTTGGCACTAGTAAAGAGCAAGAGAGACAAGGGAGGAATTATGAAAGCTTTAGTTTTGATTTTGACCATGAGTTTTTCAATTGCAACTTTTGCCGAAGATAGCTATGGAGAAAAATCCACAGAATGTAAGTACTCAGCACATAATTTATCCGTAAATTATAAAGATTTCTCTGATGCTCCAAGCGCTTCTGAGAATGAATCAAATTCATTTTCAGTTAAATAGTTAAATTTATATAGATTATCATAAGGAGGGACACTGTAATGTCCCTCCGCTTTTCAGTATATTCCTTCATATTTGATTATTTCCCCGTTATCAATTTATTGTGGGGAAATGTGTCGTCTAAATTTTTGTCAGTGACTCTTTTTTTGACAATGCTTTATTATGATTTCAGTATGTTATACCTTTGGTTTTTGGCACGCATTTGGCAATAGTAAAGAGCAAGAGAGACAAGGGAGGATTTATGAAAGCTTTAGTTTTGATTTTGGCCATGAGTTTTTCAATTGCAGCTTTTGCTGATGACAGCTATGGAGAAAAATCCACAGAATGTAAATATTCAGCACATAATCTGTCAGTAAATTATAAAGATTTTTCTGATGCGCCAAGCTCTTCTGAGAATGAATCGAATTCATTTTCCGTAAAATAGTCTAAATTAATTAAACCCATCATTTTAAGCAATTTAGGGGCACTTTTGCTGCCCCTATCTTTTTCTCACATTCCCCAGCCTTAAATTATTTTATCTTGACCTTAAGGTTCTACGAAGCATATAGTCAAACTATCTATCTATTCAATTTTACAAGGGAAAACAGTCTTTCGGACTTGGACTGTTTGGAAACTAAAGTGGGGACTTTATTATGGCAAAAGTAGTGTATGGCTATTGGAACAAGGAATTGTATGACAATCGGGGCAAACATTTATTTGAAATTGCTCCTCTTGAAAACTTTAAAGAATTTGACGAGTTTGATCCTGGAAATCCTCTGAGGGCCTATATTGGGCATAAGGGATTTTTTGTTTTTGAACACGGCATTAGTATTTTGGATTCTTTTCGTCATTATTTGAGTAAAGCAGCTGATGAATCTTGCGGAAAGTGCACGCCTTGTCGTGTGGGTACTCAAATTTTAAAGCGAAAATTCGATACTCTTGTTGATGGAGAGGGGGGCATTGAAGAACTTGTTGAGATTGAAAAACTTTGTGATCACATGAAGAGAACTTCTCTATGTGGCCTTGGTCAATCTGCTCCAGTGGCCCTGCTCTATGCTCTAAAGCATTTTAGAGATGAGTTTGAAAAAGAAATTGGCAATAAGGCAGGAATTAAAAAACGTCCAGTCTATGCTTATGCAACAACTCCATGTATTGAAGCTTGTCCTGCGAAAGTAGAGGTGCCAAAGTACATTGACTATATCAAAGATGGAAAATTTGCTCACTCTGTTGGGGTGGTCCTTAAAAAATATCCATGGGCCGCGACTTGTGGCCGTGTTTGTGTTCGTTTCTGTGAGCTTGCTTGCAAGAGAACAAATGTTGATGAGGCTGTTGGTATTAAAGTGCTTAAGCGCTTTGTTGCCGATAGAGAGAGATATGTCACTGATCATTGGTTTTCTAAAGATCTTATAAAGAATCCTAAGCACAAAGATTTGAAAGTTGCCGTTATTGGAACTGGCCCTGCTGGCATTTCGGCAGCATATCATTTGCTATTGAACGGTTATCATGTTGATGTGCTAGAGGCACTACCTGAAGGCGGGGGAATGGCAAAGGTTGGTATTCCAAACTATCGTCTTCCTTCTGAAATTTTGGATAAAGAAATCAGTATTATTGAAGAGCTTGGTGGGCGAATTCGTTATAACCAGCGTCTTGGAAAAGATTTCAATTTAAAACAATTGCTCAATGAATACGGTTACAAGGCTGTTTTTCTTGGGATTGGTGCTCATAAAGGAAAAATTATAGGGATTCCTGGAGAGCCTCAAGAGATACCGACACCTATTTTGTTAGAGCAAGGCAAAAGACCAGAATACAAATATGCTGCTCACAAAACTCGCGAAGCAAAGAAAGAGGTTTTTGGTTATAAGCAGGGGATTAATTTTCTATTAGATGTAAATAATTTTGTAATTAATCAGGGGCAGCCTCTACAGCTCGGTGAAAAACTCGTGGTGATTGGTGGAGGTAACGTTGCTATGGATTGTGTGCGTTCGGCCCTTCGTATGGGGGTCAAAGATGTACATCTTGTTTACCGCCGCACCAAAGCCGAAATGCCTGCAGATCACGAAGAGGTAGAAGCTGCAGAAAAAGAAGGCGTTATTTTCCATGAATTGACTCATCCCACTCAGCTAAAAGTTGAAAATGGAAAAGTTGTTGGCTTAGAACTTACCAAAATGGAATTGACTGAGCCACAGGATGGAAGAAGGCGAGGAGTTCGCGCAGTGCCAAATTCTGAATTTTGCATTGAATGTGATTACGTTGTTCCTGCCGTTGGCCAAGCAGTTGATGTTGATTCTCTTGCTGAAGAAACAGTTGCTCTTAATAAATGGGGTCTAATTGATGTGCAAGAAGAAACGATGATGACCAATATGGACGGCATTTTTGCAGGTGGTGATTGTGTGACTGGACCAGCTACTTTAATTGAGGCAATGGCCCAAGGTGAGAAAGCTGCTCGCTGTATGGATGATTATTTGCAGCACGGGCGGGTTCTATTTTCTCCAGAAGATCGTATGAGCAAAATTATCGATGGATTAACGAAGAAAGATGATGAGCAGTTGTATGTTCCTGTAAAAGCACGACGTCGTACGCGTGTTGCAGAACTGGATCCAGAGTATCGTAAGCGAAAATTTGATGAGGTTGAAAAATCAATTTCTGTCGAAGAGGCTTATGGCGAAGCGGATCGTTGTTTGCGCTGTTATCGTATTTCCCTTGTCGTTACTGATCGATAATTTAGAGATTTGGAGATAATTATGAAAGCCTTTATGAATGGTAAAGAAGTTGATTTTAAAGAAGGCGAGTCGATTTTAGAGGTGGCTCGTCGTAATAGTTTTCGTATTCCTACTTTATGTGAAATGACTGAGATGGACCATACTCCTGCAACATGTCGTGTGTGCTTGGTTCAGATTCAGCGTCAGGGAGAAGAGCGGCCTTTTCTAGTTACTTCTTGTAATACGCCGATGGAAGCGGGGCTTGAAATTCAAACGCGCAATCAGTGGGTTCGAGAGTCACAGCGCTTGCAGGTTGAGTTATTGCTTGCTGATCATGATATGAATTGTATGACTTGCATTAGACATGGGGATTGTGAATTACAAGATGTCGCAAAATTTGTTGGACTAGAGGAAAATCGTTTTAATGATCCGGAGCTTTTTTGCGAGCGTGAGGTCGATACCTCTTCTCCTTCGATTGTGCGCGATATGAAAAAGTGTATTCGCTGCTTACGATGTGTGAAAATTTGTCGAGAAGTTCAAGGAACAGATGCCCTTGTTATCAGTCAAGGAGGAACCGCTGCTCAGATTTCACCCAAGAATGCCTTAGAGTTGAGTGAATCAACTTGTGTTAGCTGTGGACAGTGTACACAGGTATGTCCTGTTGGTGCCCTTTCAATGAAAAACGATATTGAGAGAGTTGTTGATTTTTTAAATGATCCCGACATTACTACTGTTTTTGAATATGCACCGGCGATTCGTGTTGCTCTTGGGGAAGAGTTTGGGCTGCCGCCGGGCAGTATTGTTACAGGCCATATGAATGCAGGTTTAAAGGCATTAGGTGCAGATGCCTATCTTGATACTAATTTTACAGCAGATCTTGTTATCATGGAGGAAGGAACAGAGTTATTACATCGCGTGCAAAATAATGGTGTGCTTCCTCTATTTACTTCTTGCTCTCCTGGCTGGGTAAATTTTATTGAAAAGAATTATCCCGAATTTTTGCCTCACGTTTCAACCGCGAAATCGCCTCAACAGTGTTTTGGGGCTTTGGCAAAAACATATCTTGCTGATCATATGAAAGTGAAGCCTGAGAACATGAGAGTTATTTCCATCATGCCTTGTACCGCCAAAAAGGAAGAAGCAACTCGTCCTGAGTTTATCCGAAATGGTCAACCTGATGTCGATGTTGTGCTGACGACTCGTGAATTTGCAGATCTTTTAAAAAGAGAAGAGATTTACATTAATGAGCTTGAGCCCTGCGGCGTTTCTCATGAGTTAATGGGGGATCATACTGGTGCAGGTGTGATTTTTGGAACAACCGGAGGAGTGACAGAAGCAGCTGTTCGAACATTACACTATATTCTTAATGGAAAAGAACTTGAGGGGATTGATGTAAAAGAGGTTCGAGGGAAAAGTAATATCAAAGCTGCTGATGTTGAATTATCTCCGGAGCTGGGCAAGGTCAAAATTGCCGTTGTGCACGGTCTAAAAGCAGCTCGCCAAATATTGGAAGATATGAAGGAGGGAAGTTGCCCCTATACTTTTATTGAATTTATGGCCTGCCCTGGTGGATGTATTAATGGAGGAGGGCAACCTAGAACCAAGAAAAAGTATCAAAAAAATTGGGATAAGCGTATTGAGGCAATCTATGAAGATGATCGCCAGTCAGCATTGCGCCAATCTCATAATAATCCTCAAATTCAGAAGATTTATAAGGATTTTTTAGGAGAACCTCTTTCCCATAAATCACATGAATTGCTGCATACCACTTATCGCAATCGTAAAAAAGAATACAGGCAGTCCATTGAAAAAATTTGGGCAGACATTAATGGAGATGATTGAGAAAACGTTCTTAATAAATAGAGGGGGAACCATTATGGTTTCCCCTTTTTGTCTTAAGTAGTTGAGTTTCAGGACATTTTTGCGTATTTTACCTTGAGATATTAATTCTTCTTGAGGATGTATGAATATTCTATCAATTCAATCTCATGTCGCTTATGGGTATGTCGGGAATAAAGCGGCAACTTATCCACTCCAATCAATGGGACATGATACTTGGGCCATCAACACTGTCCAATTTTCAAATCATACAGGTTACAAAAGTTGGACTGGGGATATTTTTTCTGCATGTCATATCCGTGAACTATTTAATGGAATCATGGCAATTACTTCTCATACCAAATGTGATGCAGTTTTAACCGGATATATTGGAGATCAAAGTGTTGCCGCTGAAATCATTGCAATAGTGCAAAAATTGCGAGAAGAAAACCCCAAGCTAATATACCTTTGTGATCCCGTCATGGGAGATGTTGATGGAGGATTTTTTGTTTCCTCTGAGGTGAGCAATAATTTAAAAATGAATGTGGCCAAAGAGGCGTCAATCATGACTCCTAATCAATTTGAGATGGAGTTTTTGTGGGGACATCCAATTTATTCATTACAAGACGCAAAAGAGGCGTGCCGTTATTGGCATGAAAAAGGTGTTGCTCAGGTTTTGATAACGAGCTTTAGATTTAAAAATGGAGAATCTGGAAAACAGTATGTATATTTATCTGATCAAGGAAAATCCTCTTTGGCAGAAACACCCTCTTTTCATTTTGAGAGCTCTCTTTCGGGGACAGGTGATTTATTCGCTGCTTTATTTTTGGGGCATTATTTGCGCACAAAAAATGCAAGAGAGGCTTTGTTGATTGCTTTGAATCAATTATTTACGGTTGTCGAAAAAACTTTTTCAGAGAAAAGGAATGAGTTATTTTTGATTGGCAGAGATTACAGTCAGTTTTTTTCTGATCGTCGAGTTAAAATAATAGAGTTGTGAGTTGTCTATGCTACAAATTTTTAATTTATCGAAATCATTTGGAGAAAGAGTTTTGCTAAAAGACGCAAGCTTTTCCCTGGTGGAGGGGGATAAGCTTGGCCTTGTTGGGCGCAATGGAACTGGCAAATCCACTTTATTTAAGATGATTTTAGGGGAAGAATCTTATGACGGAGGGGAAATTCGAACTCCTCGTAATTATAGGATTGGTTATCTGAGCCAGCATTTAGAATTTTCTAAAGATAATATCATCGCCGAATGCGCGCAGGCGTTGCCTCGAGAAGAAAAAGACGATGTTTATAAAGTAGAGAAAATTCTCATGGGGTTGGGATTTGTGCGAGAGGATTTTTCTAAGAGTCCTCTTGATTTTTCAGGAGGGCAGCAAATTCGTTTCAATCTTTGCAAAGTTTTGTTACAAATGCCAGAGCTGTTACTGTTGGATGAGCCCACTAACTATTTAGATATTGTTGGCCTTCGCTGGTTGGCCGATTTTCTGAAAAACTATCCGCGCGAAATGATTATTATTACTCATGATCGAAGTTTTATGGATCAGGTTTGCAATAGGGTTATGGGTATTTATCGGCAGAGTATTCGCAGCGCCAAGGGGGGAGTTGATTCTTATTATGCGGCCCTTGAGGAAGAAGATCTCATTCACGAAAAGACGCGAATTAATCAAGAAAAGAAAATTCAAGAGGCTGAAGACTTTATTAATCGATTTCGGGCCAAAGCTAGAAAGGCTTCTGTTGTTCAGTCTCGCCAGAAAATGATTGATAAAATAGAGCGCATTGAAGAATTGCAGGAAGATCAAGTTATCAATTTTCGATTTCCTTATAAAGAGTGTCCTGGAAAAATATTGCTGGAGGCACGGGGAATTGAGTTTTTTTATGAAAAAGATAAAGTTCTTTTCTCTAATTTGAATTTTCATATCAGACCAGGGGATCGGCTGGCCGTTATTGGAAAAAATGGAAAAGGAAAATCAACTTTGTTATCTGTTCTTGCGCAAGAACTCGCCTCTCGGCGAGGTGAAATTTGGCAGCATCCTTCATTGGCCGTTGGATATTTTGGTCAAACAAATATTAATCGTCTCTTTCCAGATAACTCTATTTTGCAGGAAATCCAAAATGAAAATATGGAAAATACTGCACAGCAAGTAAGAAATATTGCGGGTACTATGCTTTTTCCTGGAGATGATGCTTTGAAAAAAATTAAAGTTCTTTCTGGTGGAGAGAGATCAAGGGTTCTTTTAGGGAAAATTTTGAGTATAGAAAATAATTTATTACTTTTAGATGAGCCAACCAATCATCTCGATTTGGAATCTATCGATGCGATGCTTGAGGGACTTCGGTCTTTTGCAGGAGGAATTGCAATTGTAACTCATGACGAAGGCATTATCAGAAAGTTTGCCAATAAACTTGTGATTTTTCATCGAGATCATGCAGAGCTTTATGATGGAAGTTATGATGAGTTTTTAGAAAAATTTGGATGGGATGATGGATTGGAAAATTCTTCGCTTGTGGACAAGTCAAAAAAATCAGGCGGCCGCAAAAAGGAAAGGGCATTACTTGTTCAAGAAATGAACAAAGCCACTCATTCTTTAAGGAAAAAGATAGAAACACTAGAACAAGGAATTATTGCCGCGGAAGAGCTTTTAGAGCAGAAGAGGGGCAATTTGCTGACTCTTTCTCAGCAAGGTGGAGGGCAAGAGATCAATAATCTTGCAATAGAGTTGCGTGCGCTAGAAAATTCCATTGAGACTCATTTTTCGGAATTAGAAAAACTTGTCGAGCAAAAAGACGAGTTAGAAGAAGACTATAAAAAGAAAATGGATGATCTATAAATCATTATTTAATATTTGCTTAAGACTTTCAATTTCTTCGCTTGTGTATTCCCCAATTGGTTCCTCTTTTTCTTCGCTATTTTCATCGACATTGCGAACTGGAGCCGCTTGTTGTGATCTTACCGAGTCTTGGATTTTTATCGGGCGCGGCGGAGTCGAGTTTGAAAATATTTTGCGAGAGAAAGAGCTTGTTTTTTGAGTCACATCTTTACCAAAAGAATGAACAACTGCAAAAATTTGGTTTGTGTAGGGTGCTGTATAACTGTAGCTATGTTCGAATATCGTACGATCATTAATTGGAATAGATAGTACAAAATAAATCCCAATAAAAAGAAAAATTGTTTTTATTGTACTGATCATGAGTTATTTCCTCTATTTGTCTTTAATGATGATATCGACGTGTTTGTTTACTATTTCCAATAAGTGATCTTTTTTGAAAGGCTTCAATATGAAATCAACTGCACCGGCAGAGATGGAATCAACAATAATATGTTCTTCATTTAGAGAAGACATCATAATCACTGTAATCCCTTTACTTTTGGACTTTAACTCTTGAGTCACTTCGATTCCGTTCATTTCTGGCATAACGACATCGCAAATGACGAGATCAATTTTGCGAGAGTTTATGAAGATGATTCCTTCTTGAGGGTTCTTAAAGTCTGCGACAACAGAAAATCCTTCTTTGGATAAGATATCGCGAATACTTAAGCGACTCATATCGGAATCGTCAATAATGACAATATTAACAATGCTTTTATCGATTGCTTTATTTTCTCTTCTTCTACGAGTGCCCATAATTAATTCCCATGTTTTTGCGACATCTTATAATATGGTACTCTTAAATATCTAGATACGTCTAGCGAAGATTGGGTTGATTTTTTTGTTGAGATTTTTTGAGACTTCTTGATTTAAAATAATATTCTTTCTTTTTGGGCAAAAAAAAAGCTCCCTTTTCGAGGGAGCTTTTTGTTTATGCCGCAATTGGCTTGGGGGGAATTTTTTCTTTTTTGTGTTTTGACACCATTTTGGGGATTTTACTCATGTGCTTGTGCCAATCAATGAGCGCAACTTCGAGCACATCTGAAATTGTTTTAACAGGTACGAAGTTGATTTTGCGCCGGTATTCTTCTGGAATATCAACGAGGTCTTTTTTGTTCTTCTCTGGAATGATGACCGTTGAGATTCCTGCCCTCATCGCAGCAAGAGCTTTTTCTTTTAATCCACCAATTGGAAGAACTTTTCCCGTAAGGGTCATTTCTCCAGTCATCGCGACATCACGACTAACCAAAGAATCTGTTAGTAATGAAATGATCGCAGTGGCAAGAGTTACCCCAGCACTTGGTCCATCTTTCGGAATAGCGCCTGCAGGGATATGAATATGAATTTCTGATTCTTCAAAAATATTTTCATCAATTCCCAGTTCTGCGGCATGGCTGCGAATATAACCTAGTGCTGCATGGGCCGATTCTTTCATGACATCCCCCAACTGGCCGGTAAGGGTCAGCCCACGACCTTTCATTTTTGTCGTTTCGATGTGTAGAATTTCTCCGCCGACGGCCGTCCAAGCTAAACCGGTAACAACTCCGACTTCATCTTCACCTTTCTCATCGCCTCTTTGGAACATCGCTGGTCCTAGAAGCTCTTCAACAGTTTCGCCAAGGATATGTGTCTTTCCACTTTCTCCCTCTGCAATCTTTCGAGCAACTTTACGGCAAAGTGAGCCAATCTGTCTTTCAAGGGTTCTAAGACCAGCTTCTCTAGTAAAGCCTTGAATAACAGATGAGATACTGTCATCAGTAAACTCAATATGATCATCACTAATACCATTCTCTTCCATTTGTTTTGGAATAAGGTATTTCTTAGAAATTAAAAGTTTCTCTTCTTGCGTATAGCCAGAGAGTTGAATAACTTCCATACGATCGCGTAGTGGACCAGGGACATTTTCCAAGACGTTGGCATTGGCAATGAACATTACTTTGGAAAGATCAAAAGGAACATTTAAATAATGATCGCGAAAACTCCAGTTTTGCTCAGGATCTAAAACCTCGAGCAATGCAGAAGATGGATCACCTTTAAAATCTGATCCCAGTTTATCAATCTCATCCAGCATAATGACTGGATTATTTGTTTTTGCTTGCTTGAGTGCTTGGATAAAGCGGCCGGGCATTGAACCGACATAAGTTCTACGATGTCCTCTTATCTCAGCCTCATCTTTAACACCGCCTAAACTGATTCTAACAAATTCACGCCCTGTTGCTTTGGCAATTGATTTTCCAAGAGATGTTTTACCAACACCTGGAGGACCAGAAAAGCAAAGAATTGGACCCTTCATTGCGCCATCATTTTTAAGCTTGAGGACGGCAAGATATTCAATGATGCGTTCTTTTACTTTGTCGAGATCAAAATGATCTTCATCCAAAGTGTTACGTGCAAATTCTAAATCAAGGATATCCTGACTAGAAGTTGACCAAGGAAGATCGGTTAACCATTCAAGGTAACTTCTAATGATACCTGATTCACTTGAATCTGGATGCATCTTTTCAAGACGAGCAAGTTGTTTGAGTGCTTCTTTCTCGACTTCATCAGGCATTTTGCAAACAAAGATTTTATCTTTGAGTTCTTGGAACTCATCTTGCTTTTCTTCTTCGTCACCAAGTTCTGATTTTATTGCACGAATTTGTTCGCGTAGAAAAAATTCTTTTTGATTTTTATTAATCTCTTCTTTCGCCGCACTTCTAATTTTAGCCTGCATGCCAAGGATATCGAGTTCACGAGTTAGAATGTCTGAAATTTTGTGAAGACGATCAATAGGGTCAAACGTTTCTAAAATATTTTGAGCTTCAGCCACTTTTAGATTTAAATTTGAAGCGACGAGATCCGCGAGTCGGCCGGGATCTTGAATGTCTTCAAGCACCATCAAAATATCGGGAGAAAGTACTTTGCCTAGAGAAATAACTTTTTCAAGTTGTTCTCTTACTGTTCTCATTAAAGCTTCATCCGCAACATTGCTGTTAGCCTCTGTTGGGAGTTCAATCTTTTCAGCTTTTACCTGATAGAATGGTTTGGTTTGCAAAAAGTCGGTAATTCGAGCTTTTGATAAACCTTGGATTAAGATTTTAATTCGACCATCTGGCAGTTTACGCATGCGCATAATCATGGCAACTGTTCCGATTTCATAAATCTCTGATGGTTCTGGACTTTCTGCCTGTATGTCTTTCTGGCTAGCCAATAAGATAAGTCGATCAGTTTTGCTGATTGACTCTTCGACTGCAAGAATTGAAGACTCCCTTCCGACAAACAAAGGCAGGATCATGAAAGGGTAAACGACGATATCTCTAATGGGTAGGAGAGGCAAAGTCTCCTTAAACTCAATGCTATCGCCTTCGTAGTTTGTAACCATTCTACTTCCTCCGACTAATTTGATGCTATCCATAGCAACACGTACAAATATCTTGTCGGAATTGAGGAGTGAGTCTTTAATCTTTTTCCATATTTCTTTTAAATTTTTTTTATTCATCGGGGTAATCTTGTCAGGTTTTATGCATTGTACTATGCTTAGGCACTAATAAATAACAGCGTTTTTAACGACTTAGAATACTGGAGTTTTTTGATGAGTTTTTCAGTGGGGGTGGCTGTTTTAGCTGCCGGAAAAAGTAAAAGATTAAATTTAGATATATCTAAAATTCTTGCCCCAATTCAGGGCAAAAAGTTAATTGAATTTGTAATTGAATCAGTGAAATCAGTAGATGATTTTTCCCAAATGAAAACGCAAATAACCCTTGTGGTAGGGCATTTGCGTGAAGCTGTTGAAGCACATGTCAGTGCATTATATCCCGAAATTAAGTATGCAATTCAGCATGAGCAGAAAGGAACCGCTGATGCCATGCGTGCATATTTTAATGGACATGATTCTAATAAAAATTTTGATTATACTTTGGTGCTTTGTGGAGACACTCCATTACTGAGGGGAGAAGACTTGAATCAGCTCTTTTTGGCAGTGAAGAATGACTCTGCGCTAGAAGCTGTTGTGGCTAGCTTTTGTCTCGATAATCCTTTTGGATATGGGCGAATTGTTGCAGGCAAAAAACAGGGGCTGCGCATTGTTGAAGAGAAAGATGCTGATAGTGTGTTAAAGAAAATTAACGAGGTTAATTCTGGCATCTATTTAATCAAAACCAGTTATTTGCTCAAAATGCTTGAATCTGTAAATTCAAATAATGCAGCGCAAGAATACTATCTGACTGATGTTTTCCAAGAAGATCATCCTGTGAAATCCATTTGTTTTTCAGAGGCAGATTCCTTTTTGGGAATTAATACTTTGCGTGAATTAGAAGCAGCCACTCGCATTTTGCGTTGCAGAAAAGTAGAGCAAGAAAGGGCCAAGGGGGTTATTTTTGTTGATTCTCAAAGGGTTCTTATTGACGAAGATGTACAGCTTTCGCGCGGGTGCATTATTGGGCCCAACGTGTGTCTTCATGGCAAGACCCAAATTGGGGCCAATGTTTCTATTGAAATGGGGGTTGTGGTTAAAGATTCAATTGTCGATGAACAAGTCAATTTATTGGCCAATAGCTATTTAGAAGGTGCACATGTTCGCGCTGGAGCGAGTATTGGACCATTTGCTCGTTTGCGTCCTGCAGCAGATATTGGAGAAAAATGCAAAATTGGAAATTTTGTTGAGATTAAAAAATCTACTTTGGAAGAGGGCGTCAAGGTCAGCCATTTAAGTTACGTGGGAGATGCCCAAATTGGGGCAGAAAGCAATATCGGTTGTGGCTTTATTACCTGCAATTACGATGGTATCAATAAACACAAAACGGAAATCGGGAAAAATTCGTTTATTGGTTCTGATTGTCAAATGGTTGCACCTGTGAAATTAGGCAATAATACTTTTGTTGCTGCAGGCTCAACAATTACACATGATCTCAATGAGGGAGATTTTGCGATTGCGCGCAGTAAACAAGTTAATAAGGCAGAACTGGCTTACCGTTTTTTAAAGAAAAGAATTTAAAAACTAAAGAGGGTCCTATGTGTGGAATAGTTGGTTACTTAGGTGAAAATAACTCTATTGATGTGATTCTTGAAGGTCTATCCCGCTTAGAATATCGAGGTTATGATTCTGCTGGTATCTGTATTATTGATCCTCAAACTGCGGGTTTGAGTAGTTTTCGTGAGACAGGAAAGCTTAATAATCTGAAGAAGGTGTTGGCCGGGAAAAATCTTTTTTCTCGAATTGGTATCGGGCACACCCGTTGGGCCACGCATGGTGCGGTAACGGCCGATAATGCTCATCCTCATAGCAATGAATTGCTGGCCATTGTTCACAATGGAATTATTGAAAATGCAGGACAATTGCGTGAAGAATTAATAGCTCAAGGTGAAAAATTTTATTCACAAACGGATACTGAAACATTTTTGGTTTTGGCAACTCGCTATTACAAGCAAAAAATGGATCTACGCTGGTCTGTTCAGCAGGCATTTTCTCATATTCGAGGGAACTCTGCTTTTGTCGTTATGACTGCCAAAGGGGATGAAATTGTTGCGATCAAAAGAGCGGCACCCCTTGTTTGTGGGCAAAATAATGTCAATGGAGATTTCTTTGTTTCTTCCGACCCCTATGCTTTAGTGGGATTTGCTGAAGATATTTATTTCCCAGAAGATGAAGTTATTTGTCATATTCAAAAAATGACTTCTGGTAGCATGATTAGTTTTCATGATTTAGAGGGGAAAGAGTCCTCTTCCTTTCAAAAGAAAAAATCAGAACTCAATGCCGATGTTGTAGAGAAGGGGGAGTTTGAGCATTTCATGCTTAAAGAAATTTTTGAACAGCCTCGTCTTATTGCTCAATGGTTGGATTTCTATGTGAATGGTCCTGGAAAAGAAGATGTTTTGAAATTCCAGGAGTACAAATCAAGAACGATTCATATTGTTGGATGTGGAACTGCTTGGCATGCCGGACTCGTTATCCGTGATTTTGTAGAGCACTTTAATCGCATTCACACCCATGTTGAATTAGCTTCTGAATTTCGTTATCGCGATCCTCTTTTGAAGGAAGAAGAGATTGGCCTATTTATAAGTCAATCGGGAGAGACGGCAGATACTCTGGCGGCAGAAGAACTTTGCCGAGAAAATGGTCTGCAGACCTTTTCGATTGTAAATACTGTTGGTTCAACCCTCTACCGCAATTGCGTAGGGAATTTTTTAATCAGAGCAGGCCAAGAGATTGGCGTTGCCAGCACTAAAGCTTTTACCTTACAAGTTTTAACAGGTTATTTATGTTCTAGAGTTTTGAGTAAAGACTTTGAGGGACACAATGATCTTGTTCGCGATGAAATAAAAAGAGAAGTTGAATTGTTGGCCGAAAGAATTGATCTCTTCTTAAAAGATAGTGAAGGAGTTAAAAATATTGCCCAAAAAATACAAAAACATAAGGGCTTTATTTTTACAGGACGTCGTCGTTACTATCCAATTGCACTAGAAGGCGCCTTGAAACTTAAAGAAATTGCTTATGTTCATGCCGAGGGATTTGCCGCTGGGGAACTGAAACATGGCCCGATTGCACTTATCGATGAAGATATTGTGAATATTGCAATTGTTTCACCTGAACTTTATGAAAAGACGGTTTCTAATGTTGAAGAAGTAAAAGCTCGCAATGGCGTTATTGTCACAATTGGTCCTAAAAATGATGCCCCTCTAAAAGAAATCAGTGATTTCTATATTCCTGTAGATTTTGAGGGACTGCCTAATCTTGGTCCACTGCTTGTGAATGTCGTCAATCAAGTACTTGCTTATTATATTGCCCTTTTCAAAGGGACTGATATTGATAAACCTCGGAATTTGGCAAAATCTGTTACGGTAGAGTAATGCAATCTCTTGAAGGGCTAAACGAAAAGCAACAAGAAGCTGTACTTAAGACAGATGGTCCAGTCATGATTTTGGCCGGTGCTGGCTCGGGAAAGACGAGAACCTTGGTGACACGTATCTCGCATCTGTTGTCGGAAAAGCAAATTCCGCCTTATCGTATTTTAGCTTTAACATTTTCTAATAAAGCTGCGCGAGAAATGCGTGAACGAATTTCTGTTGCAACAGGGGCAGATCTTCAAGCGTTGCAAGTGACAACCTTTCATAGCTTTTGTGCCAGACTTTTGCGGTTGGAGGCTAATTACTTAGGGCTTAGTAAAAATTTTACTATCTATGATGATGGTGAATCTAAGTCGGTGGCGAAAACTATTTTAGGACAGTTCGCCGCCAATAGTTTTCGCGATATTAAAGTCAATGAGCTTCTCTCTTTTGTCGATCAATTAAAAAATAATGGCTTTTACATGGGTCATCCTCAGCAAAATGAAGAGGTGTGGGCCGAGGATATGGACGAGTTATTGCCGTATTTTCAAGCCTATGAGGCAGAGCTTGTTCGCTCTAATGCTGTTGATTTTGGAGGATTGATCACAGGAGTTTTGCGGTTGTTTGCAGAATTCCCTGACGTTTTGGCCCGCTATCAAAAGCGCTATCACTATATTTTAGTGGATGAGTATCAGGATACGAATAGAGCACAATTTTATCTTGTCCAACATTTGGTGGGAGCAAGAGGAAATGTCTGTGTGGTTGGGGATGAAGACCAATCGATTTATTCTTGGAGAGGTGCTGATATTAGAAATATTTTGGACTTTGAAAAAGTATTTCCAGCTTACGAGCTAATTAAATTAGAGCAAAATTATCGTTCCACTCAAAACATAATAGATGCTGCCAAATGTGTGATTTCTCACAATCAAATGAGAAAGGGGAAAGATATTTGGACTGGAAATGAAAGTGGAGACAAAATCGAGCTGGTGGAATGCCAAAATGATAAAGTTGAAGCGAATTGGATTGCTTCAGAGATTTATTCCCTTATTGACCGCGGTGTTTCTCCTTTAGATATTTCTGTTTTTTATCGCAACAATTTTCAGTCACGTATTATTGAAGATGCTTTTCGTTTGCGCAATATAGCCTATCGAATAGTTGGAGGCATTCGCTTTTATGACAGAAAAGAAATCAAAGATATGCTTTCTTATATGCGGCTTGTGGTCAACCCTAAGGACTCCTTGGCGTTGGTGAGAATTATTAATACTCCTGCCCGAGGAATTGGGGTAACAACGATTCGCAAATTGGAAGAAGAAGCAGTTCGAAAAAATCAATCATTATGGGAAACCTTGTTGGAGTTGGTGCGAATCCCCGAGCAATTTAAGCATATTCGTATTACCGGAAAGGCTAAAAAAGCGATAGATAGTTTCATTGAGCTTTTTGAAACTTGCATGCGCATGGAGGAAGAAAATCTTAGTTCAGAACATGAGTTTTTGCCTTCTGCTATTTTTAGTAAGTTATTAAATGAATCGAGTTATATGTTTTCACTACAGGAAGAACGTACCCATGAAGCTCGTGCGCGTTTGGAAAATTTGGAAGAGTTTGAGCGTGCTATTGCGCAATATGAAGATGATATACAAAAATTGGGAGAGCGTCCTTCTCTTGCAGGCTTTTTGGAGGTTGTTGTTTTAGATAATGACCAAATTGATCCCGAAGATGAATCTGGTAAACGGGATGAAGTTGCTTTGATGACGATTCATGGAGCTAAAGGCTTGGAATATCCTTACGTTTTTTTAACAGGAGCGGAAGAAAACCTATTCCCTTCCTATCTCAATATCGAAGAGGGAGATATGGGGATAGAGGAGGAGCGTCGTCTTTTTTATGTCGGAATGACTCGGGCCATGAAAAAACTTTGGATTAGTTTTGCGGCTGGTCGTTTACAGTGGGGCAATGTTCAATTCAATCCTCCAAGCCGCTTTATTGATGAAATACCAATGGAGTTTTGTCGTAAAAGTCGTGAATCGGAAAATGAAATTGTTTACCAAATTAATCGGAAATCTAATTCTTATGGGGCTTCTCATACTAAAATGGTCGAAAAATCTTTTATTAAGGATGATTCTTTAGAGAAGCGACGCAAGTATCCCAAAGGATCACGAGTTGAGCATTCTCTTTATGGAAAGGGTAAAGTTCTTGATAGTGAGGGGCTTGGTGACGATGAAAAGGTTTTGATTGAATTTCCTGGTGGAGTAAAGAAGAGATTTATGGTGCGCTTTGCGCCATTGAAAATGCTGTAATTTACTCATTGCATCGGGAGAAAATGTCCTCCTAGTCCCCACTTATTCTTTTTCTGCTATGATACAGCTACTACAGTTGACTTTAAAATTACGGAGTAAAAATGAAATCCTTTTTAAAATCCAAAATGGGGATTGCTTTATCGCTTTTAATTCTTGTTTTAATTCTTTTTGGAGGAGCAATTTTTTATGCATCACAAAAGATTAATCCTCAGGAAGTTCGCAAAATTAGTTTGAAGATTTTAAAGGAACAATTTCCGGGAGCAGATGTTCAACTGGGGGAAATTGATTATTCTTTAGGCACCTCAATTCGACTAACAATAGCTGATTTGAGCTTGAAAACTCTTTTAAAGCACAATGAAAAAGAGGATCTGCTTGCGCTAAAAAATATTGGTATAAAAATTCCCTTATGGGCAATTTTAACAGGAGGTGGCACTGTCCAGGTTGATCTTGAATCGCCCGAAGCATTTTATCGCCAACATTCGGACAAAAGCAATAACTGGTCAATGGCCATGGGGGGAGGAGCGACTAAGGCGCAGCCCAAGGTTGGTTCAATCAGTGACAAGAAGGTCGTCGGTAAAAAAAGCGAAGAGTCCCAAGTTGCAGAAATGGCAATTCCCGCTTTTTTACTACGCAGCAAAATCAATTTCAGTTTTCGAAAAATAAAATTATCTTATCATTTATTATCCAAGCAAAAAGGTGATGTGCTTGTTGATCGCTTTCTTATAAAAGATTTGAATTTAGAAAAAAGCACCGCATTTGAATTATCATCGGCCATTAATCTTGAAGATCAAGGAGCGATGGCCTCTTTTAAGGTATTGGCGATAGGGCAGATACATCTAGAGCAATTCATAAAGAGCAAGATTTTAAAAACCAATGTGTTACTCAAGATTAGTGATGTGTCCCATCCCTTATTGCCCGTTAAATTGCCAACATTTAAAAACAATATTTATGTGGAACTAGGTCCTCAAGGTAATATTATTTCAAATTTTGATTTTGATCTAGGCTCACTATTAGAGGGCAAAGGAAAAGTTTCTTTAGATCAAGGTGCTGTTTCTTTGACTGATTTCAAACTAACAGTTCCCCTAAAACAAAATATTGATTTATTTAGGGATTTAATTGGGGATTCTGCCAGTATGGTGCAAGCAGGAGATTCTCTTTTTAGTGTTTCAGGAAAGCTTAACATTGATAAGAAGGGAACAATCATTCCTCAGTTTGATTTTTCGACATCTCCCGCACTAAGCGTCAACTTGAAAAATAGTTTATCAAGTCAGCTGGCCCTTCGCGGAGAGCTTACTAATAATAATTTTAATTTCGAAATTAACGGTAAGGCTCTTGATGGAGTGTGGTCTGTTTTGGGGAAAACAGATTTTAATTTGAATAAGCCAGTTATCCATCCAGTCAATATTGATATGTCGCTGACTAATATGAACATTAACCGTCAATTGGTTCAAACATTGCTCTATCCACTTAAGAAGGAAGAAGAAAAATCTGAAAAATCAGAAGCTCTCGCGGCAAATGATCCCGAGGTTCTTGCAAAGAAAAAACAAGAAAAAGAAATTTTGAAAAAACAAAAAGCACCCTCATTTCCCCCTGTTAATCTTTCACTTCAGTGGGCTAATTTGAAATTATCGGAGCAGTCTTTTTCTGGAAAAACGGCCATAAAGGTATCGGGATCTGAAGTGGCCATGAAAAAAATGACTTTTGATTTGGGTAAGGGAAGTAGCTCTATTTCTTTTTGGGCCAGTCTCTTAGACCAAGGAGCTTTGACCTCGAAATTTTCTGTGGATTTAGCTCAAATCCCGATGGATGCGTTTAATGCATTTTTGCCGCCTCAGCTCGAAGGAGTGAAAGGTACTTTTTCCGGAGAAATTAAGGGAAAGGCTGGCTTGATTCCTGTAAAAGATGAGATGTCTCATGATATTTCTGTAAATGTGAATGCCAAAAATGGTGAGCTCAAAGGCATTAATTTGAAAGAGCACATACTTGCCCTGGTCGACAGTATTGATGTGCTAAAGAAGCAAGTTGATAAAAAAGAGGTGAAGATTTCTGATGAATTTGAAACACTGGAAATAAAAGCGCGTCTGAGAGAAAATCACTATCAGTTGAATAACTTATATTTTGTGGGAATTAAAAATGCTCTCATTGCTAAAGGAAGTGGCAATATTTATCCATTATCCAAAACGAAAGAAGGAATTGTTGATGTTTCGCTGCAAGATAAAACAGGCATTGTGGGTAAACAGATTGAGGAATTTGCCGGACTTAAGACAATTCCAATTCGCTTAAAGGGGATTGAACTTGCTTTGTCTCCTGATATTGCTTACACCAGTAAGATTGTATTGGCGGCAGCAGCTAAGGCTCAAGGGAAAAAGGCACTTAAAAAAGCAGTAAAAAGCGAAAAAGCAAAGAAGCTTTTGGATAAGCTTCCAGGGAAAATAAAAGAAAATAAAAAAGTAAAAGATCTTTTGAAGGGAATTTTTTAATGAATACTGATATGAGCGAAAAATTGGCGCCTATGCGCTGGGATGGAAAAGATCTTTATCTGTTAGATCAGCGCATTTTACCTCACCGAGAAGAATGGGTGCGTGTTGGAAACGCACAAGATTGTCATAAGGCTATATACGATATGGTTGTCAGAGGTGCTCCCTGCATTGGGTTTTCTGGGCTTTGGGGTGTTGTTTTATGGTTGAAGGAAAATAAGGGAAAAGGCGGTGCGGCCCTAAGTGAAGCCGCTTCTTTTTTGAAAACGGCCCGTCCAACGGCCGTGAATCTTGCTTATGAAATTGATGAGCTTTTATCTTATCTACAAGCTCAATCACAAACTGATAATTATTTTGAGGTAGCAGAAGAATACACCCAGAAGAGAATTGCTTTAGCCGAAGAGCAAAATCTTGCGATGGCAAAGTGGGGAATCAAAGCAATTGAGGAGGACCTCGGTAAGGGAGCTGATTTGCGTCTTATGACCCACTGTAACACGGGTTTTCTTGCTTGTGGAACTATTGGAACGGCCCTTGGGGTAATTTCTCTTGCAGCAGAACAGAGTCGAGTTAAATCAGTCTGGGTAGACGAAACAAGACCTTATATGCAAGGTATTCGTCTTACCGCTTATGAGCTTGCCAAGCAGGATATTGCTCATAAGGTAGTTGTGGAAGGTGCCGCCTCTCATTTAATGAAAAATGGGCTAGTTGATGCCATTTTAGTGGGAGCGGATCGCATTGTTGCTAATGGAGATACTGCGAATAAAGTTGGAACTTCTACTTTGGCCATTGTCGCCAAACATTATGGAGTTCCTTTTTATGTGGTTGCCCCTTCTAGTTCTTTTGATCTCAAAACAGAACAAGGAAGTGGAATTGAAATTGAACTTAGAAATGAAGAAGAAATTTTGAGCTTCAAAGGGGATCGAGTCGCTCCTCGAGAAAGCTCTGCTTTTAATCCCAGTTTTGATGTCACGGATTCTTCTTTGATCACAGGAATTATTTGTGAGAAAGGAATTATTCGTCCAGATTACGTAAAAAATATTAAAGGTCTTTTATCTTAGTTATGGCCTATAACGCAAAAGGCGCACTCCGTAGAGTGCGCCTTCTTTAGCTATATTTAATTAAAAATTAAACAGCATCTTTGAAAGCTTTCCCAGGACGGAACTTAGGAAGATTCTTAGCTTTGATTTTGATTTTTTCACCAGTTGCAGGATTAACACCTGTTCTAGCTTTTCTCTTAACTTTTGTGAAAGTACCGAAACCTACTAGAGCTACGTCTTCACCTTTTTTAACAGTCTTTTTGATTGTTTCAATAAGGTTAGTCAAAAGATTGTTAGCATCTTTTTTTGTGATGTGGTTAAGTTCTTTAGCTGAAAGTACTGCTTCGATAAGTTCTTGTCTGTTCATAATAAACTCCTGAACGTTAAGTAGTTAATGTTGATACATAAGATTAAAGTCGTATTTTTTTTTGTTGGCAAGAAAAAAAGTAAAATATTTCTAACATTAAATTGCTGAGAGTCCCTACTGCTCAGCCTTTGGGATGGTCGAGGGCCGGAAAAAGGCTTGCCAAAGGGATCTTTTGGCTTGGAAATTTACAAAATCTTCGAAAATAAGAGTGGGAGTACTCGTATTGGAGTCAAAATACAATATTTGTACTGCTCTTGATGATTTTTTCTGGACTTTCTAACGTTTTTAGAGATTCTTGCAGAACTTGGTAATGCAATCTAAGTCAGTTATAGCCTTCATCTTAGAGACTTCTAGGCAATTTCTTCCTCAATTATTCTGAATTGATCGTGAATTTGGGTGATTCTCTCATTTCCCGATAAGTAGAAGAGGGGTATTCCTCGTGATTTTCTAAGGAAATGATATGAAAAAGTTGATTTGTTTGCTGTTTCTCTTTTATCTAAGCGCCTGTTCTTTGATTCCGCACAGAAGCTATGAAAGTGCGATGTTTAAGCAGTCAGATTCTTTTTGGGATCCGGGAGATGATTTTCCTGTGGTGAGTGGAGACAGAGGCAGAACCTTTGTGAATTATAATGAATTGGTGAATAGCACGCCTGCCTCTGAGCAGGAAAAAGAGCTTTGGAATGAGGAGTTCTTTTTGGAAAAGGAACGTCAGGCACTCGTAAACAGCCTTCCGACAGAAGAACAGGAGCATTATAATCATTTTGCTCCACGATTGACTTCTTCTCAGCAGATATATTTTTTGCGATTAACTGATCTTGCAGAACGAGATCAGTACTTGCGAGATATTGGAGTAAGAGATGAGATGAGTTTACGAGGGGCTTTGCCGCAGGGAAGAACGATTGCCTCTCAAACTTCGCCAATCAGAACTGTTAATAGCGAAGGATTGCGACGGGGCATATCAAAGGGAGATGTCCTACGTTTGTGGGGTGATCCGGAACTTGTGGAGGTGGCTGGAGATCCTAGTAATGAGAACGAAAGATGGACATATGAACAGAATTTTCGTAAATATCAAATTTACTTCGAGGAAGGGAAAGTTGATGCCTGGCAAAGGCTATAGTTTCTCATAATCACATAACATTTTAGGGAGAGAGAGATGGGTGATATCCAATCCATGACAGGTTTTGGAAAAGGCGAGTCACAAAATGAAAATTTTTCAGTGACGGTAGAAATAAAAACAGTGAATAATCGTTACCGTGATTTTCGCTTTCGTATGAGTAACTTGTTTAACGCTCAAGAAATGAGTTTTCGAAAGACGCTAGAGAAGCATTTTCGGCGAGGCAGTTTTGATATAAGTATTAACTATCGTTATCTTGGAGAATCTCGACGCTTTGATAATATTGATGAAGGCAAGGTAAATGCTTTTATTGAGAAAATGAAAGGGATTTTGGCACCACAAGGAATCGGGTTGCAAATTAATCCAACTGATTTTTTTCGCCATGAATTTGTGCAAGATGAAGATAGTCGCGGTGAGGAGCTGCTTCCTTTGGTGGAAAAGTCTTTGAAAATAGCGATTAAAGAGCTAGAGATCTCACGCTTAGATGAAGGAAAAAAGCTAAAAGATGTTATTTTAGGATTTCGCAAGGATTACGAGCAAAAGCTAGAAGTCATTAAGCAAGAAGCTTCATCTTATGAAGAGAATGTAAAAAAGAGACTGCAAGAGCGTTTTCAAAAATTGGACGATTCCAATGTTTCTATTGATGAAGGCCGCTTTATGCAAGAAGTTATTTATTATTTGGAAAAATTAGATATCCAAGAAGAGATAGAGCGCATTGGAATTCATCTCCAAAAGTTAGATAAGTTGCTGGGCTCTGAAGGTGAGATTGGGCGGCAAGTTGATTTTCTCTTGCAGGAATTGAATCGCGAGACAAATACGATTGGTTCAAAATCCGGCAATAGTAATCAAACTGATGCCGTTGTGCAGATGAAGGTTTTTCTAGAAAAAATTAGAGAACAAGCTTTAAATATTGAATAGGTGAATAGATGAGAGGTAAAGCGATCATTATTGTTGCCCCTTCGGGCACAGGTAAGTCTACTTTAATTGCCCGCTTGGTTAAGGATTTTCCTCAGTTAAAGTGGTCTGTGTCGTGTACGACACGTCCCCCGCGAGAGGGAGAGACTCATGGCAAAGAATATTTTTTTGTTTCAGTTGAGGAATTCGAACAAAAAATTCAGCGTGATGGTTTTGTTGAGTGGGCCAAAGTTCACTCCAATTATTACGGCACGGATAAAGAATTTGTAAGTAAGGGAATTGAGCAGGGAGAGTATCTTCTTTTTGATATTGATATCCAAGGGGCAGATTCTTTAAAGAGTTTTTTAAAAGAAGAAGCTCAGGCTATTTTTATTGCTCCTCCCTCTATTGCAGAATTAGAAAATCGCCTTAAAATCAGAAATACAGATGCCGCAGAAGTCATTGCTGAGCGCGT
>QKCN01000093.1 GCA_003245675.1 Bacteriovoracaceae bacterium
AGAGGAAATCATTGTCGCAATTTCCATAGAAACTTTTTTATTTGCTTCTGCATTAGCTAGCTCACAACCTCCAATGCGATCAGATGTTTCACCCGATTCACCAATATAATAGAAGTAACCATCATCTTTAGCCTTGTTTCTAAATTTTCTAAAGTCTCGAACCCAGTCTGGAGCGGGGTTGGGATTGCGGTCGCGTAAGATGTATTCTCTCTCCACATCATCGAGTGGAATATCGGCAGAGCCATTGGTTCCACGCGAGCTACAGGCTCCTAGGATTAGGACAAGACCGAGCAGAGAAATAAGTTTCATTAACATAGAATTCTCCTTTAAAAATAGGCGGTTAGATAGTTAGGGGAAATGTGCCCAATTGCAATGCATGTGATTTTCGGAAATAATTTTAATTACTTTAATATCAATTCAGTGGGTTAATAAATCTTAAGGAGTGTCTATGCGCTTATTGCTTATTTGTTTGATGTGGGGCTTGTCCTTTTCTCTTTGGGCGAGAACTTACGAGGGGTGTGGAGAGACGGAACAAGAGGCTCTCAAGAAATTGTCCTCATCAATTGCAGTGAAAGTTGTGAGTTCTTTTTCTCGTTCCAAGCAAATATCATCGAATAAAGAGGATGATGATGTTGTTAAGGAAAAAATGGAGTCCAACCTTTCACAAAAATCGAACTTGTATTTGCGCAATGTTCAGTATTCTCAAAAGCAGGGGAAATTTTGTGCCAGCGTTTCAGAGGATTCCCTTTTTCAAATGGCAAAAAATCTTTCCGAGACGTTAGCTGCATACAATCTAAAAAATTTGCCTAAGGCCAATAAAGCGAAAGTTCAAAAGGCAGAAAAGCTTTTGAGTGATTATGATATTTTGGAAACGTATTATGTTCTCTTTCAAGATCGCTTGAGTCGTGCCAATTTGCGTAAGGCGGAGAAACTTGGAAAAGCATTACGTGACATTTTGGATTCTACCTACACCCAATTCGTGGAATTTTCAGGGCCTGTGACTTCCTTTGCTCTTTATATTGATGGAATAAGTAAAAATGCTAAGGGCAAGATTGCACTCGGTATTGGTGAGCACTCCTATCTTATTCGCTCTAAGGGCTTTTGTGATATCATCGGCGATTTTAAATTAGATGAAGATGAATACAAAAAAATAGAAATCCCTTTTGAAGACAATGATCTTCCTAGTTTACTTGTTTCTTTATCACTTTTAGGGGAGGGTCATGAGGCTTTTCAACTCAATATTAATGGCCAAAAGTATGGTTTTTCTAGGCGCTGGGTTTCTCCTCGTGAACTTTGTGGCACAACCATTAGTTACCAAATTGTACAGGGGCAGCAGATACATGCCTATGAATTATATTTGAAGCCAGGACGTAAAAAAGAAGTAAGTAAAGAGTTTGTGTCTGATGCCTATAAACGCAAAAAGCTTGAGTCGGTTCATAGTTTATTTGCGCAGGGAAGCAGCTATATTTCGGCTCAATATCATTACACGACGCCGAATAACGATTATTCGACTTCAGAAGAAATTCACCATTTCTCTCTTTCCTTGTTGAAAAGAAAAAGTGCTATTATGTTTGGGCCAGGTCTTCGTTATGGGCGCACAGACAATGAATCACGAGATATTTCGGTAAATTATAGCTTCTATCTGCATTTGAAACAAATTGGTGATTCGCCACTAACCATTTTTTCTCGTATTCCTTTTGTGCCTTATGCTGGTTTGCAAGTTGGAGTCGGTTACTTGGATTACAATGCTACAAAGCATAACGATCAAGAAGATTGGCTCAAAAAGAATGTATCCGCTCGCATTGCGGGAGGTATTTACTTTCCCGTGAATGGGGATATTGGGCTTGATTTAACGGCCCAACGACTTATCACTCAAGACATGGCATGGTCTTTTGGTATTGGTGGTCTTTTAAAATTTTAGAAAGGTTTTCTTATGAAGACGATATTGCTTTTTGCCATTTTGCTGTTTCCTCTGTTGGGAGAATGCTCCTTTTCAGAAGTCTTGCTGATTAAAGGAAAGGTTGCGATTAAGCGGATGGGGCAAGATGATTTTGCCAGCCTTTTGAAAACGGATACGATGGAATTAGGTGATGAAATCTGGGTCAAAGAACAAAGCCTACTGAAAATGAGACTATTTAATGGGGCTGAAATGGTTATTCGCCCCGATTCTCGCCTCGTGCTTGAATATCAAAAAGAAGATAGTAAAGTTCCACTGATTAAGGTGTTGATGGGGAATGTGAGAACATATTTACCCCATCAGAAAGGGGATAAGGATCGTTTAGCAATTGAGACTCCCCATGCATCGTTAGGAGTAAGGGGAACAGAGTTTGAAGTATTTGTTCTTCCTGAAAAAGATCGTAGTTTGGTGGCAACCTATGATGGTAAGCTTTATCATTCCTCCTTTTATATTTCCGGCGGACAAGTTGGTATTTTTGAAGAAAATAAGGAGCAGCTCGTCTATCTCGATCCTTCTCAATTTATTAGTATGGCCTTAGAAGAGCCCCTTGATCCTTTTTTAAACAGTAAGGCGCAAAAAGTCGCCGTTGCCCTTTCCGAAAAGCAAGCAGAGAACCCTTCTTTGGTGGCGCAAATGGATTTTCAAAGTGGAGTGGCCCGTTGGGCGGGGGATTACGACAAAGTGGCACTGGCTTATGGAGAGCAAGATGAAATTCGCACGGGCTTTATTCGTGTTGGGGCCAATTTGGGACATAAAAATATTTCACTTGAGACTCCTGACAAAAAATCTGTGTCTTCAGATTATTTAGTCGATCTCAAAGCTCAGGGGCGTTTCAAATTGTTTTCCCAAAATATGGATGGAAGTTTGAAGTATTCTTTTGCCAAAATGGGCGACATGAATGCGGAGAAATCCACTGGTCGTGATGATGCTCATCTAGGACAGCTTATGCTTGGTCCTCGTTGGTTCTGGGATGATTTGGAGTGGGGGGCTGATCTTTCTTTAGAAAGAAGCCTTGCAATGTACGTAAATGGAGAAGCGAATTTTTACTACTTAGATGCTGCCAGCGTTCGGCTCAATTTGGGCTGGGCCTTTTGGCGCAATGACACAGTTCAAACTTCGCTCGCTGCTTGGGTCGCCTATCGTTTTGAAAGTCTAAATTCGGACTACGAGACAAAAGGTGGAATGGATGAAGGGTTTGCCTTGTCCATGCAATATGGACGTTTAAACTTGTCTTTGGAATATGAGCAAAAAGAGTGGGAGATTTTAGGACAAGAGGGAAAAACGGATGATTTCTTTTTGGGCGTGAGTTGGCAACTTTAGGATAAAAGACAATGGCAAATATCGGCAGTGTTTTTTGGAATTCACTATTAATAACCTTGGCACAGTTGCTTGGCGTTTTTGGTATGTTATTTCTTCTCGGAGTATTGCTGCACTTTATGGCCAAGTTTACGCGAACCATTTTTGTTAAAAGTATCGGTTACAAGTTTGATGTGGTGACCACTGGATGGATTGGTGTTCCCATTCACGAAATAGGCCATGCGTTTTTTTGTATTCCTTTTCGCCATAAGATTAATGAGATTAAACTCTATGAACCAAAAGATGGGGTCTTGGGTTATGTTAATCACTCCTTTAACCCTAAGAGTTCCTATCAAAAAGTAGGGAACTTTTTTATTGGGGTGGGACCTATTCTTTTTGGCAGCGTTTTGTTGGCGGTACTTATTTATTTTTTGCTTCCTCATTTTCGTGAGCATTATGCGCAACTGACGGATCCGCTTTTGCGATTTCCCATTTATGAACTTTCCTCCTCAGAAGGCTGGAGTCGATTCGGGGGCATTTTTTCTGCTTCATTTGTACACTTCTTTAGAATTATGGCCGAAGGTAACGCCTGGGGAGATGTTCGAACCTACCTCTGTTTATATCTAGGAATTTGTATTGCCTCTCATATGGAACTGAGTCCTCCTGACATCAGGGGGGCATGGTATGGATTGCGTGTTTTTATTGTGCTGCTATTTTTGGGTAATTTGCTCAGCCTTTTGATTCATTTTGATTTAGGAGCTTACCTTTTGCTTTTAAAATCAATATTGGCCCCCCTGGTTAGTATTCTTTTCTTTTCCGTTCTGCTTTCGGGGCTAAACTTTATTAGCAGCTATTTTCTTTTATTTGTGTTTACATTATTGCGTCGTCGCAAAGTGCTGACGCCCTTCTAGTTTTGTTAGTGGTTAAAATTATCAGGAATAAAATCTAAGTTCTTGAATTTTAAGAACTAAATAAAATCAAATGACTAAAGAAATTATGTAAATTTGCCGACCAGATCTTCGTGGTTTTCTAAAAATTCGTTAGGAGATAAATATGAAGATTCTTTCTTCTTTACTCATTCTTATTTTTTTTAGTTTTGCTGCCTTTGCAGGCACGACGGACAATTGTACGGTGGGTGTCGCGGGAAAGATGGATGATGAAAATACTGAAAATTTCAATAAGCTTTCGGCGAAAATAGATGAGGAGCAGATTGAATTTATTTGCCAAGGGATTTTTAATTTGAATGAAGAACCTTTTGATGAGAATTGCCCTAACATGACGGCCTTTGAGGAGGAGATGTTGCGTTTAGGGGGGTATGAGTGTGCTGCATTCAATAAAGACAGCCGGAAGAGAGCTGCAACTGTATCAATGCTATGGAAAAAATATTATTCAAGCATTACATGCCCCGAAGAAAGAGATTCTGTTATGAAGTATCCCGAGTCTCCTCTTCTTGGCCGAGCGATTTATGGAACAGTTAGGACGTTTTATGGATTTATGACAAGCAGCTATGGGCTTGATCTCAATGTCTTAGATAGTAATGGCAAAACTGTTTTAGATTGGATTGATGCGGAAATGAAAAAGCCAGGTCAGCCAAAAGCCTTTGTTTCTACTTTGAAAGAAATTAAGCAAAGTTTTATAAACTACGGTGCTAAATACGCAAAGGACCTTTAAAGCGAGATGATTCTTCGAGTTCTAACTATATTCATTGTTCTTTTGAGCCATGCAAATGCACAAACTGATATTTGTGAATTTAGCGTGATCGAAGATGGTGCACTTGCCTCTCTTGATCGCGATTTTAGCATGAGTTGTGATGACGACAGTGATTGTTCTTGTTGGACAGAGCTTAATAAAAAGTTAGGAATTAAATCTCAAAAAGCAAAAAAACGAATTTTGGAAAAAGGCGTAACGAAGGCCGTAGCACTGCTGCAAAGAAATATTTCGTATTTGGCGAAAGAGTTTGCTTCAATTGAAGCAAGTTTTGGAAGTTCAAACTCAATGAATGTTGAAGTTGCTCGATCATGCTCGATCTCTCGTCTTGATGATGTTTTTTCCCAGTGCTCAGAAGCACAAAATAAACAAATCAATAAGGCATTTAAAGAACTTGGGTTTGGAAACAATCTTGAAGACTTTAAAAGCAAAGTACAGGCTGAATTTGTGTTAGGTCTTTCCCCTAGTTATCCAGATAATCAATTGAAGGCTGCCGGCTTTTTTGAAAGAGATTTTGAAAATTCTTGTTTACTCGAAAAGGAAACAAGTCTTATAACAAGACAAGCTGACGAAAAAGATCAGTTAGAGTTATTTATTGCTCTTTCGGAAGGAAAGTCAAAGCTTCTAAAAGCATTGGAAAATAATCCGGATATCTCTATAAATAGTTTGATGAAAAAAGGCGGAAGAACTCTTTATAGGGCGTTTAGCCGGGTGGAAAAAAATGAAATTTGGCTATCCCATATTTTATCAAATCCTCAGAAGTTATCCGAATTTATGGCCCAACTCCCTCCTGTTGATAAAATGAAAAATTATAATCGTCATGCTGCGATTGAGTGGTTCGCCAAAAACATGTCGGCGCAAGAAGCCATTCGAAAGCAATGTGAGAAAATGTTTTCGTCTTTTAAAAATTTAGCCTGTCGTAATGATGGTATTGCTCCTTGGGGGGGCGAGGGAAGTAGCTTTTCAGTTTCTCCCGAAGCGGCAGATGATGTTTTGATGGGCCTTGAAGAGAATGTCTATATTTGCGAAATCGGGGAAGAGAAACGTGTTTCCATAAAAGAAGCATTTAAGGGATTGGCACAAGGGGTGCCTGGTGCAGAAAATTCGGCACCGATGATAACTGGGCATTTACAAGATAATGCCGCCCTTTGTCCTGCGATTGCCACGAAAACGCAAAATGGTTGGGAGCTGCGTGACTTGGATGGGGTTTTGAAGGAACAAAAGTGTTCCCCTTACAGTAGTGGTGAAGAAAGTGAGTTTTGTTTGAGTCCCACTTTTGCGTCTTATCGCAATTTGATCGATCAGGGATTGCTGGTCGCACCTCGTATTTCAGTTGTTGAGGCATCCTTAGCTGAAGGCAAAATGGATAATACTAAAAGTGGAGAAGTTGAAGATAAAGTGAGTTCTAATCAGCTCTCTG
>QKCN01000030.1 GCA_003245675.1 Bacteriovoracaceae bacterium
ATTTTCAAAAATACAGAGATAAAAAAGTTGTAAACTTCTATATCAAAACAACTGACGTCAACATTATGGTAGAAAAGCTATCTGAAAACATTTCAACGATGTCAGACTTGGCTCTTTTTACAGATCCAAACTCCCTCTCAAAACTAAGAAAGCAATTTACAGAAAAAGAAGATGTGGAACTTATTGAGCAAATTTCATCTGCCTTAGAAAAGGCAGAGACAAGAAGTCTACCTTATGAAGAAGGGACCAAAACAAGTTGTGAAGCCTTAGGTTTAATGAGAAAGGTGAATGATAAATTTGGAGTTGATAGCAAGTTTCAACACTTGGCTAAAGCCTCGGTACTGCTATCTCTTTCCACAATCCAAAATGCACCAGAGATCAATAGCCTCGTTGAAAAGGCACAAATGGATGAAGATAACTATCTCAATGATCATTCAGTACTACTAGCTCACCTTGCATGTCAAATTGCAGGTCTGATGGGCTGGTCCTCTAATCTCACATATTATAAGCTCACTCTTGCAAGCTATATTCACGACATAACCCTTAATAATAGCCGCTTAGCTCGCTTTAGAGGGATTCCTGACCTCATGCTCAAGGCGGATCAATTCTCAGAAGAAGAAATTCGCTCCTATATTGCACATACTAAGCAAGCAAGTAGCTTGATTAACCAATTTAGAATGATTCCCCCAGATACTGATATCATTGTATCACAACACCATGAAAGACCTGACGGCACAGGTTTTCCCGAAAAGATCAACCATTCCCTGATTGCCCCATTGGCCGCAATCTTCATTGTTGCCCATGACTTAGTGAGCTTTATTCTCAGTAAACCAGCAGGAGCTGATAAGACTCAAAAGCATCAATGGAACATGGTTACTTTTCTCAATCAGCATCGCTTTATGTATCAGCAAGGACTTTTTAAAGATATTTTTACTGTAATGTGGAAAAAACTAACCAATTAAGGAGTAATCATGCAAAAACTCATTTTCCTTTTAATTCTAGGAAGCCTACTTTCGACTCCCATGGCTAGGGCCGAAGAGAAGAAAGAAGTAAAAGAGGTGGCTCCCGACTTTTCATGGAAAGGTCTTTTCTATGATAAGGAAAGAGATAAATATTTCTCTAATGATAAAAGTATTTTTTCAATTCGTCCCATATCTAAGACGGAATATCTTGATCGCATTGAGGTCAGTATTGATGGTGGAGAATTCTCCAACTATAAAGGCGTTCTAAAATTTGAAAAAGAAGGTCCCCATCAAGTTCGTTTCCGCGCAGTCGATCCTGTTTTAAACTGGAGCCCTGTGCAAACTTTCCGTATATTTGTGGATAAAACATCTCCTAAGAGCCAGGTCGTTTGGAAGGGGCCAACGTTCTATGAAGGAGATAAACTCTTCATTAACGCACAAACCTCTTTAAACATGGTTGCACAAGATAATCTCTCCGGCGTTGCCGAAATTTTTTGGGTCAGTAATGGCAAAACTATTCGCTACCAAGAAAAAAATAATTTTCTTTCTTTGGGCGCCCAAACAATACAAATCTATTCTATCGACAATGTTGGAAACAAAGAAGAACCACATTCCCTCTCTTTTATTGTCGATGGAACAGGCCCAACAAGTACCATGACAATTCAAGGGACGCACTTCAAAAACCAAGAAGATTCTTACATAACAACTGACTCTAAAATTACGCTTTCTTCTAAAGATGATCTTTCAGGTACAGAGCGAATTGAATTTCAGCTCGATGAAGGTCCAATTACAACCTACACCCGCCCTATCGTAATCTCTGGGACTAAAACCCAACTTCGCTTCCGTGCAGTTGATAAAGTTGGTAACAAAGAAAACTGGAAGTCAGTTCCTCTGACACAAGATGTAACGGCACCACGCATTCGCATAACGCAAAAAGGTGAATCTTTTACGATTGGAGGAAAAATCTATGCCCGTCCAGGCTTACTTTTTTCCTTGAACGTAACAGACCAAGGCAGTGGTATCAAAGAAAAAATGATATCAATGGATGGTGGGAAAAATTATAAAAAGCTAGCAGAAGATAGTATTCAGTTCGACAAGGCTGGTGAGCATCATTTTCACCTAAAGGCCGTCGACCATATGGGAAATACTGAAGAAAGTAACCCCTACACTATTGTTATCGACAATACTGCCCCCGTAGTCGCACATAAATCAACAGAACTCATTCACAATAAAGGTGACTACTATCTATCATCTGTCCCCAATAGAATCTTCTTTGAGGCAGATGATGATGGCGTGGGTACAGACAGGATTGAGATCAGCTATAACAACAAAGACTTTGAGAATTTCAATTCCCCCATTGATGTTTCCAAATGGAAAAACTCTGAGCGCGATATCTACTATCGTGCGGTGGACCGCCTCGGGAACACCAGCGAAACAGAGAAGATCCGCATTAAGGTAATCACTCGAGGTCCTAAAGTTGAGCTATTTGTTGAAAGTGAAAAATTGCCAAATGTACCGCTTTCAAAAATAAAAGAGGAATATGAGAAAAAATAAAAAAACTCTCATTTTCATTTTTTCCCTTTTTTGCTGTTTTGCCCTAAGGGCCGAAACAGTAAAAAAGGTCATTAAATACAAGCAAAAAACAAGTGTTGACTTGAGTGGGACGATTGTACAAGGCAAGGCAAAAACACCCGAGGTGTTCTATATTTTCAGAAGAAAAAGAACTGCGGGCGGAGAACTATTACCCTATCCTGCAACATTAAACCATCATCATGATTTAACAAAGATAAGTCTTTTTCCGGTCAAGAGGAATAACGAGTGAGTCAAAAAGTAGAAAACGTTAAAGACATTGCGATCTACTTGAGAATCCCAAATATGGGAGAGCAATTGTTGACTCTATTTTCGAAAGAAGCAATTATCGGGAACTCTGACTTTGCCGACATTCGTCTCAATGACTTTCGCTGCGCAGGCGTGCATGCACTCCTCAAAGAGCTGGATAATGAATGCTTCCAATTAATTGATGTGGGCCGAGGCAACAATACATTCGTTAATGGCGAACTCGTAAAAGAGGCTGTTATCAAATCAGGCAGCGAGTTTACCATTGGTACGTCAGCTTTAGTTGTCCGTAAAATCCCGCCAATAATGCTTGAATACCAAGACCTTCTTCCCTCTGCACTAACCACTGTTGAAAAAGTAGCTCCTCAAAAGGACACCAGCCGTGACAAGCAGCTGATTACAGAGAAAAACCTTCTTCAGGTCTCATTGTTTTGGGGGCAGCAAATGCTGGAATCCAGAACATTTAAAAGTAATTCACAAATTTCGATTGGTGGAAGTGGCAAAGCGACTTTTAATGTAACATTACTTAATAAAGAGTTTCATAAAATAGCAAACTACAAAGGAGGAGAGCTTAAGCTTTCTATTCCAGCGTTTGCCCAAGGAATTATCTGGCAGGGCAACAAGCTATTTTCACTTAATGATCTCAGACAGCAATCACTACCCACTGAAGAACAAGAAAGCGTGGAGCTCATTCAGCCAGAAACACTTGACTTAAGTCTTCGTATCGGGGATCGCGCGGACATTCAAATTGGAGAACTATCACTTAGCTTCCAATTTGTTTGGCCCCCTGAAAAAGTTCCTCGAGTTGCTCCATTTGAACTAGATAAAAAGCTTTTAAAAATTTATGCAAGCGTACTAGGTATTTTCCTATTCATTCTGCTCATTGGACTTATTTGGCCAGAGTCAGAAGAAGAGAAACAGGTCAAAATACCAGAAAAACTAAAAAAGGTTTTATTTGAAGCAGGGATCAACTCTGCCAAAGAAAAACAGCAAAGTGCCATTGGCGAATTATTGAAAAGTGGAGGACGGGCCAGAGGACAAACAGGACAGGCAAAACGCAAAGTCGTAACTAAAAAAGTAAAAAGCCCAGAAGAGAAAAAAGAAAAGGCGACTGTAGCAAAAACAGAAGTTCAAAAACCACAAGAGACAAAAACAGAGACAACGGCCCCTAGCAAAACCCAAACAGCACAAGCGGCTCCTAAGGCAATGCCTGACTTAAGCTCCGTCAAAGAAAGTAGCTCTTCAAATCTAGAAGATATTGGAGTAGTCGGAAAGACTTTAGAAAAAGGAAATACAAGCTCTGCACTGACCTCAGGTAGCTTTGCACGAGGCAGTACTGGTTTAGGATCTGGTGGAGGCGGCGAAAGCGTTGGCATTGGACAACTCAAAGGTCTATCCACTGGCGGCGGAATGGGCATTGGAGATGTTGGAGTCAATCCAAGTAAAGGCAAAGAGATTGATGTCCAAGAAAGAGAAGAAGTGGTCTTACTTGATGGACTTGATCCAGAAGTTATTTCGGCAATTATTAAGCGCTATCTCCCACAAATTCAGCACTGCTACGAGACTGGCTTAATTTCTCGCCCAGAACTAAAAGGAAAGGTGTTAGTTCATTTTGCAATTCAAGGAGATGGAACAGTTGCTCGCCCTAAAATCCTCGAAACAAGCTTGAAAGATAGTATCACTGAAAAATGCATTTTGGATAAGATGAAACAATGGCGTTTTCCAAAACCTCGCGGAGGCGGCGTGGTGGAAGTGAAGTATCCATTCTTATTAATGTCTACAAATGAATAATAAATAAAAGGTAAGGAGAAAACATGGATTTTTTATTACAAGCATTTAAAGATGGTGGGACCTTTATGATCCCCATTGGTATCTTAATGCTAATGGGGCTGCTTATCATTATTGAAAGAACATATGCAATTATGTTTGTATATAAAGCAAACGGAGCAATGCTCATGCAGAAAATCCAACGTTTGATTTTGGATAACAATATCGATGAAGCAGTAAAACTCTGTAACTCCCGCAAAAAAGCAGCTGTTTATCAAATTTTCAAAGCGGCACTCGTTAGTTCAGACCGTCCTATTGAGGAAATTCAAGACCATCTCGAAGTGGCAAATATGTCAGTTATACCCAAACTACAGCAGCGTATGCCCTATCTTTCGACCATTGCAAACGTTGCAACTCTATTAGGACTGCTTGGAACCATCGTCGGGTTGATCACAACCTTCCAGGCCGTTGGGGCCGTTGAAGGATCTCAAAAGCAGCTTCTACTCTCAACAGGTATTTCTACGGCCATGAACACCACCGCTTTTGGTTTGATCGTGGCCATTCCTTGTTCTCTTGCGTATGGATATCTTTACAATCAAATTAACACTATTGTTGATGAAATTGAACATTACTCAGGCCGTCTCCTATTGCTGTTGAGAACGGGCAGTCAATACTTTGAATTTGAAAAAAATGAAACATCTCATAAAGCAATGCCTTTTGATTCCGAAGACGATATAGCAGTAGAAGAAACTACTTCTGAATCAGAAAAGGAAAGCAATGATTAAGAAGAAGAAAAAATTCGTTCTTCCTGAATCTGAAGTCAATGTTGTCCCCCTAATGGACATCCTGACAACCATGCTCTTTTTTCTCATTTTAATGGCAAGCACGGCCAATTTTACAATTATTAAAGGTTCATCTACGGCCAGTGGCTCATCCACAACCACAGCAGAAGAAAAACCGCGTTTTGACCTTGGTATACTTTATAAGAGCCCTAAGCGTATTGAAGTCTTTTTAGGAAAAACAAAAGGATTAGAAATTGCAGATGAAAAGGGATTTAATAATTTTCGCAAGAAAAATCTCTATGCCTTTCAAAATATTGGCCACAGAAAGGTGCTCACTGGAACCCCTGAAACAATTTTCCAAAAGACGCAAGAACTGATCCAAGGGCTTAAAGTCTATTTCCCAGCCGAAAAGAAAGTCACTCTTGCTTTAGGAGATAAAATTGTCTACGAAAGCATCGTGCAATTAATGGATAAAATCTCAAAGGCACAAGACCCAAAAGGAGAAATCGAGCTATTTCCAGAGATTGTCCTGCAAGAGATTGAACCCCAAGGAGATAAGTCGTGAGTAAGAAAAGACGTCCACTCCAGGAAATGGCAATTAACATTACTCCCCTCATGGATGTGTTGACTGTTTTACTTTTCTTTTTAGTTAAAATTTTTACGATTAGCTCCATGGATCTAACGAGCTTTGAAGACGTTCATTTGCCAACTCTTCCTACGGCCCATTACCCCCCAGAGGAGGCCGTTACACTGGCCATAGGGACAACACAAATAAAAACGGCCGATGGAGTCATTAGTCAATTAACCGCCAAAAAAGATGTCACATCATCTGATCTTGATGAAGACGGGAAAACAATTAAAGCTTTACTCAGCTATTTGCAAAAACAAATGGATAAGCGCAATGAGATATTTTCGAATCTAGAAGATAAAAGCCTTCTTCCGCCAGGAAAACTCATGTTGCAAGTTGACAAAGACATTCCATTCCAGCTGATTAAAAAAGTGTTGTACACTGCTGGTCAAGTTGGCTACAAAGAATTTCAACTTCTTTCAGAAAAAGAAGAATAAAGATTCCGTTAGAGGATCATGGCAGTAACTGAGCTCTCTGGGTGCATCATAAAGTTTTCTGTAAGACTGACTCCCAATTCTTTTTCTACCGAAAGTAAAGAGAACAGAAGTTGTTGATAACTTAAATCTGGCGACAAAGGATAGCCAAAAGAAAAGCGCATACGCGAGTGACTAATTTCCTTTCGAATACAATGATCAGCATATGCAATAGACGCCTCGGCCGTCTCTAAAGCAAGACTCATTAAGGTGTGGGCCAATAAAAAATCGCCTTGACTCTGTAAATCCTCGCAAAAAGAAAGAAGATCCGTCCCTCCTACAGTTGCAGCAATCAAGTAAAAAGGAACTTCCTCATTTTGAGGAATATCATTTAAAAAAGATTTTTCATGTTTACGAGGAAAAAGAAAAGACTGCTCTGAACCAACAAGCCTTAATTGATTTTCCACAGCAACACCTTGAAATCTGGCCCAAATAACTTGTGGATTTAATTTATCAAAATAATCAGTAAAAGCGGTGCGGCCCATTTCCATGATTTGTTTTTGCCGCTCACTTAGTTGGTTTAAATTTTTGGCACCCAAATGACGGCGAAATAAAGCCTTCCAATCGAAATGAGGACTTAGTATTTCCGCACTAAGATTTTTGGCCCTACAAATTGTCATTTTATAACCCGTTTAATAGATGTAAGCCGTCCATTGCATCTTTGGCATAAAGGACTTTGCCCTGTAAATAAATCGGGATAAGGTTCTTCTCTACAAAAGCACGAGAGATAGCAGCTCCTCCAATAAGGATCGGCAAATTGACTTCCACTTTTTGCAGCTCTTTTAGCATATCAATCATGTTGTAAGCGGATTTCACCAATAGGCCCGATAGTCCAATGACATCTGGCTTATGCAATGCAATCGCATCTAACAAAGCCTGAGTCTCAACCTTGATCCCAATGTCTACAACCTCGTAACCATTATTTTGGAAAATGACTCCAACTAAATTTTTTCCAATATCGTGCACATCGCCTTTTACGGTGGCCAACAAAACTTTTTTCTTGGCAATCTTCTTCTCCCCTAAGTGAGGAGTCAAAAGATCCATGGATTTTTTCACAACCTCAGCAGATTGCAACACTTCAGCCACAATCAATTTGCCATCTTTAAATAGGCTCCCCACTTGGGACATACCACTTAGGACCCCTTTTTCTATGACATCGAGAGGATCGTGTTCTAGCAAAGCCCTGGATATGACATCCTTAAGATTAAGGACAGTGCCTGAAAGAACCATATTTTGCAAAGCCTCTAGGGGGGGCAAATCCTCGGTGATGGCACTTGCAATCTCTTCGACTTGGCCTTTAAAAAACTCTGAAAATTCAATAAGAGCATTCGGCTCGCGATCAAAGAGCAGATTATCGGAAAGCTCAATCTCTTTTTGGCTTAATAGATTAAAACGTTTTAATTTTTGTGTATTAACAATGGCCAAAGACAAGCCAGCCTTAACGCAATGGTAAAGAAAAACAGAGTTGAGAACTTCTCTACCATTTGCTGGCAATCCAAAGGAAATATTAGAGACCCCTAGCGTAAAATGAGAACATGGAAAACGTTTCTTTATTTCAACAATTCCTTGAATGGTATCTTGAGCAGCTCCACGATATGCGGGATCAGGATTACCACAGGGGAAAGTCAGCGTATCCCAAATGATATCCTGCTCTGCAATCCCTGTTTCTTGTAGCAAGCGATAAGAACGCTCTGCTACCTTAATTTTTTTATCAAGCTTGACGGCCATGCCATCAATTTCATCAATCAAACCAACAACTAGTGACGCTCCATAATTTTTAGCAAGACGAGCAATGCGCAGGAATCGCTCTTCCCCCTCTTCAAGATTAATTGAATTGATAATGGCCTTACCTTGAATCAATTTCAGAGCCTCTTCAACTACTATCGGATTAATTGAATCAATCATAATGGGAACTTTGATCTTAAGACTTAATTGCTTAAGAAAGCTTTTCATATCTTGCAATTCATCCCTCTCAGGATTGGCCAGGCAAGCATCAATAACATGGGCACCTTTAGCGACCTGAAGTTTGGCAATATCCGCAGCTTCCTCGAATCGCTCATCTTTAATCATTTCTCGGAAGAGCTTAGATCCAATAACATTAGTTCTTTCTCCCACAAGATAAGGTCTTCCTGCATCTTCAAGCTCCAAAGACTCAAATTGAGAGAGTCGCAAATGAGAGACAATAGCGGGTGTTCCCATAGGTTTGTGTGCATGTGCCAACTTTGCAAACAAGGCAATATGCTCGGGATTCGTCCCGCAGCATCCTCCAATCACATCAACAATTCCATCATTAATGAGTTCTTCAAAAATTTTTGCCATTTGCTCGGGATCATCTTTATACCCCCCTGTCTCATCAGGAAGTCCTGCATTAGGCAGTGCAGATAATTTAAAAGACGAAAACTCTCTCATCCTCTTCAATAAAGGGACCATTTCATCAAGCCCCATTGAACAATTCAACCCCAAATACATTAGGTCATGATTTTCTAAAGCTATACAAAGAGAAGGAATATCTGGCCCAGATAACAAGCAACCATTCTTTTCAATCGTGCAAGACACTGCAACAGGTAAATGCTCCCCCTTTTCCAAGGAAAGTCGCTTATGTGCGAGTAAAGCGGCTTTGAGATTTAAGAGATCATGAAAAGTTTCCAGTAAAATATAATCAACTCCTCCCTCCCATAACCCTTTAATCTGCTCATAATAATGCTCACTTATTTGATCAAAGCTCTTATCACAATTAATGGATAAGGCAATCGTCATTGGCCCAACAGATCCAGCGACAAAGCCCTTGCCAAACTCGGCAACAGCTTCTCTGGCATTTTTAGCTGCTGCTCGATTTATTTCATAAACTTTTTGCTCTAATCCAAACTCTGAAAGACCTAAAAAATTGGCACCAAAGCTATTCGTCTCAACAATGTCTGCTCCTGCAGAAAGATAGAGCTTGTGAATTTTTTTTATAATTTCGGATTGTTCTAAATTCAAAATCTCGTTGGGTCCATCAAAATTCAAATTTTCTCGTTGAATCATTGTTCCCATGGCACCATCGAGCACAAGTATAGAACTGCCTTCGGAGAGAATCTCTTGTATCTTTTTCTTCATGTTTGATATCCGATTTTTTTAGTGCGCTATTTCTTTTTGTCTACGCGCATGCCATCTTCATAGAGAATTTCAGAAACGATCCCATTTCGATCTCGTTCCTGCCAACTTCCTTGCTTATTATCCCCGACAAAAGGACCTTTACCACGCAAAGTTCCATCAAGGTAATAAAAGATCCATTCCCCAGCCTTGAAACCATTATCATAGTTGCCTTCGGCCATTAATTTTCCATTGACGAAAAAATGCTGCCAATGACCAATGCGACGGCCATTTTTAAGTTCACCTTTGGCGGCCAAAATGTCTGTAGAGTATTTAAGTTCTGCCACTCCAGAAGGTCGAACCAACAACTTGCTCTCCCCAATCACATCACTCGGAGGAAGATGCCAAATGGGGCCAACTAATAGCTCTCTATTTTGCAAATCTCGTAAGGTCTTAAGTAATAAAGATTGAGCCGCAAGTTCATCAGACTTATCAATGCCTCGAAAACGCTCCGCTTCATCTAAATATTCGCGATTAAAAGGCTTGGGAAGAACCTCTGAGCTAACTTTTACATGCTCTTTGGTATTGCAAAATGCGCGGGCAAAAAGTCCCATACCACTTGGAAGATTTTGACATAAAACAATCAATTCGTCGGTTGGAAGCTCTAACAAACGCTCTATGGAGAAGATATTTTTCATGGCCCACTCGGCATAAACAGGATCCTCAAGCAAAGCTGCTTGGATGATATCCATTCTTTTCCCTGGAGCAGTTCCTTCAAGGTTTGATACAAACTGCTTGAAGCCCTCCATTCCCTTCTTTTTGATTCTCGCTAACATACTCATGCACATGATCCTATCAACAATTATTAAAAACCTCTAGACAAAAAACCAACTCGACATACCAGCGACAGTATTGAAGCCATGTCTAACAACTGCCAAAAGAAAAATATCAGCAACTAAAGCAGCTAAGGCAATTTCTAAATGCACATTGCGTGAAACCAGCTATAAAAGAAAGATAACTCACCAATAATCTCTCTTTCTTAAATACTCACTCTTTTAGCAAGCTTCTCTTCGGCATTTTTTATTCTAATTTAACAAAAAACTTAGCTCTATTTCCGCTTAAGGAGACGCTGTATATCCTTGATATTAAAAGGCTTTTGAAGAACTTCATCCACCGGCATGGAATCAAGTCCATCTCCAACGGTGCCGGTCAGAACAAAAACCTTCGAAGGCCTATCTTTTTTGAGCATTTGAATTTTCTCAAGCAGCTCATGACCATCCATGTTTGGCATGACGATATCGGTGAAAATATAATCAAACTTGTTTTCTTGAATTTTTTGGAAAGCATCATCGCCATCAATAGCTTCCGTAATTTGAGTGTCACCGATTCCTAGATCATTTAAATAGGTCCGCAAAATATCTCTAATATCTGGCTCATCATCAACAAGAAGATACTTCTCAACCCCTTTTACAAGGCTTGATTCTTCTGCTCGATTTTTAACTATTTCTTGAATAGGAACAGTTATGATAATTCCCCCCTCCTGCGAAAAAGAGATATTCAAATGCAAATTTTGGACATGATGTTGAATAAAATCATCTGAAATGAATTCATCAAACCGATGAGAAGCTAAGCTCAATTTCAAAAGTGCCTTTTCTTCTTTAACGACTGTCGTAACGAAAATTTCCTGTTCTCGCTCTTTAAAATTCCAAAGAAGGCAATGGTGAAAAATTGAAATCAAAATGCGATAGAAGGAGGTCTCTTCTCCCTGAATAAGAAGATCTCCTGTGCAAAGTTGAGGTACAATATTAATTCGCTCTCGCTGGAAAACATTGTTAAAAGTTTTTATGCAACTTTCAACAGCATAATTTAGATAGAAATGCTTCTCACTTGTTTTTTGCTGAAAATATTCAATAGATTCCCAAAGCTCTCGAAACCGCCCCAGTGAAATCTGACCAATATCAAGTAGGCGCTTAAGATCAGAATGCGATTCAGAAGGAATTTTTTCAATGGCAAGATTCATGAGTTTTAAATTTTCGCGCAACAAGTTATAGGGAGCGAGGAAATCAGAAGTTATATCTTTTAAAAACGAACGAGTTCTTTCCATCCCAATACTGTCGGCCAGCACACTCTCAGTATGTCCAACCTTCTCCTGAAGCCATGCCAAATCGAGCATATGCACCATATAACCAACAACATCACTATTACTACGATGGAGCGGGACACAACAGACTTTAAGACTTCTTCCATCTTGTAACTTCAAAAGTTGACACTTTTCAAAAAGCTCCAAATCGGGAATGATTTCCACAATAGAAGCTCCCTTTAAAGAAGATTCTTTTACATTTAAAAAGCGAGGAACCTTTTCATTAAATAAAACGATTCTTTTTTCAATATCCAAAATAAGAATGGGAGATGGAAAAAAGTGAATAATATCGTGTGCCATTGCATAAAAAGAAATTGGCCTAAATCGCAATAACCAAATACAAAGCATCACTCCCCCAACAAAAAATGAAAAGTGACCAAAGCTTTGCCAAAAACGAACCTGATTATAAAGAATAGACAAAAAATAAGAAAATGGAACAACTGTAACGAGCAAAAAAATACCGACACCAAAATTCAAAGAACTATTTCTCAATATTGTTCTTTGACGAACTTTTTCCCAAACAATACTCCCTAGCACAAAAACCCCACAAGAACCAATCGTTCCGAGGGCAGTTAAAACAAATGTAAAATAATCTGCGCTAAATTGAATAACGTCATGTGTTTCATTGATTTCAAAATATTTATTTAAAATCCCCCAAATGCTAAAAATGGCAACAAGTCCATATAGCATAGTGAGAAGAAGCCTTTTCTTCCATTTTCCCCAAACCCCCAATAAGCTGAGGTGAACAAAGAATGCGGCAGTCCAAGGCCATAGAGCAGCAATAGCTTTCCATATATACATATTTTGGGGACTCAAATCCCCTCGCAATAAAAAGATGGGAAATAAAATGGCAACAGAAGTGAGCATACCAAGAAAAAATAAAATATTAGCGGCAGAGCGATTATCTCTTCCTAAGACAAACGCACCTAGGACAAGGGCCATTGTCGCCGAAAACAAGCTTAAATAAGCTGTAAACTCCATATACTCACCTTCCCACAAAAGTCTTTTAAATCATTTTAGCACGTTGGAGCACTGAATCAGTCCACGGAAAAGATGACCTAAAGTTAGAAGTTTGAGTTATGGATTATTCAAAGTTGAAAAATTTCATCGGCAAACTTATCGATACACTCTGCACAATAGCGCCGAGAGTTAGTAGATTGTCCTAAGTGTGCTTTTAGATAATTGGCAATTTGCAAATGTTTAGGGAAATATTGAGGATCACTACATAAATTGCTACGAAGATTATCAAGTATTATTTGAAAGTTTTCCCCTTGAGTGTCATCACAAAGAAATGGCATCAAATAATCGACAAAAAGAAAATCCTCTTCCAGAGGAGAGTGAATTTCAGTCTGATGTTCAAAAATAAGAGATCCCTTCCAATCTTTAAAAGGATGCTTATTAGTTTGTGCAATAAAATCAGTTCGCGAACGAAAAAACTGAATAATACCAGGATCAATGATCACTCGTGGCCAAACAGCATGCCGCTTTTCCATCTCATATGCCCGAATGAAGGCATCTCCAATCATCACTTGATTAAGACGGGCCAAGTTCCCAACAGAAATCGCTCCTCGTGTCCAGATATTGCTGTGAGCGAGATTCTTTTGAATTTGCGCAACCGCAACGCACATTTTCTGGATTTTTTCGAGAACTCGTGATTCGTCCTGTACTGGTAACGAAAGAATAATTGAATCACTGACGATATCAATCTGCATTTTTTCCATTTTGTCTCTTTTGGACAGACTATCAACGATGCGCCGACTTTCTTTGACATAGCAATTAATTTTTTCAATTGCTGTCTTCTCTTTTCTCAGGGCCGCACTATAAACAATATTGGCAAACCCAATAACGTCAATAAAAGCAATAAAATGTCTGGCAAAGTCTGCAGCTTGCATAAAGTCTTTATCCTTGGTTAACTAAGAACTAGTTCATATTATGTTATCAAAATTTGGAGGTTATTCAATGTCCATGGAAATAGAGCGAAAATTTCTAGTTGACGGCGAGAAAGTGCGCTTACTCTTTCCACTTCCCTCTCTGAAAATTATGCAGGGCTATATTCTATCCTCTCCCGATCTCACCATACGAGTCCGCAGCCAAGACGACAAAGGTATTTTAACAATCAAAGGGAAGACCCAAGGCATTTCAAGAAAAGAAATTGAAAAAGAACTCTCACCAGATGAAATGAACTTTTTGCTTACCCAATGTCCCATTGCCTTAAAAAAAACTCGTTACCTTTACCTTTATCAAGGAAAAAAATGGGAAATTGACTTCTTTCACGAAGGACTCGAAGGATTGATTCTAGCTGAAGTAGAATTAGAATCAGAGAATGAACAAATTGAACTCCCCGACTTTGTCACACAAGAAGTCTCCGATGACCCTCAGTACTTTAATGCAAATATTATTCAGCGACTTGCCAAAGCATAGAAACCCCATGCCGGTTGAAACCATAAAAATGTTGCATGGTATGAAGCTTTTTGAATCCTTGCGCTTCGTAAAAAGAAATAGCAGCGAGGTTGCTCTCTTCCACCTCTAAGAACATTTTGCGAATGCCCCGTTTTTGCAAGCAAGGAAGAAAATCAGCAAAAAGATTACGCGCAACGGCCTGACGCCGAAACTTTTCCGACACAGCAATCTTCAAAAGATGTGCAAGCTCCTCCTCAGGCACAAGCTGAAAAAGCGCAAAACCAATAAGTTTTTGAGCTTTTTTAGAGTGAGCAAGGCTCAATAAATAGCGTCCTTCTGCCTTTTCGAGAAAAAAAGATTGCCATGCAGCATGATTCCAACAAGGATTCATCGCCTCTTGATCAAGCTGCTCTAGTTGAGCAGCAAGCTCTGCATCCGGAAAAAAAGGGGAAATAAGAGACTCGTAATTAATATCTTTCAATGAGCATCCAGTATGACTTTTTCTTCAATCATCTTGATAAAACTGAGCATAATGTCTCTGCGTTTCTTTTGCTGCTCTTTTTTAATTTCTTTCCCGACTTTTAGCTTTAAATCAAAACGACTACGTAACTTTTGCTCTACTTTTTTAAGCTTATTTTCCCACAACTCTTCATTCGTTTTGAAGCGAACTTTTTGCTCATTTTGCTGAGACAACAAATAGCTCAAAAGCTTAACAAGAAACGAAATCTGAGAATAAGGATCTTGCTCTGCACTTAAGGATTGCAATGATACTTGGCGATAGGAAAAGACCTCTTTTAACATCCTGAAGTCCTGATCCTTCTCTAATCCCTTTTGAATCGCCTGAATATCACCATGAAAAAACATCTCTCCTTGCACCGAAAAGACTAAGCGATCACTGAGGGCCGAAGCATTCAGGCAAAAAAGAAAAACGAGGCAGGCAATCCAGCGTTGCATTAAACAGGTGACGTGATTTCCACGTTCCCAATTTTTGGAATGTCTGCACCAGCGGATTCTCTGTGGAAACGAGCTTTAACATGAGGATTAAACATGTAGCCATCTTTTTCCCTGAGAATATAGCGACGCTTTACATCCGTATTTTTGGGTTCAATCAACTTACGTAAACGACTCACGCTGGTATAAATGAGCTTGTCATGAATCAGAGGATTGTATTCATCGTGCCAGATTGACTTTGAAAGATCTTCTTTATTGAAGTATTGACCAGGATTTCTTGCCAACAAGAAAAGAATTTCCAAAAGAACAAAGCGATGCTTGAAATCCACTGGCCCCAATGTTTTTTCGTATACCATTCTATTTTGACGATCGAGATAGAGATCGACATTGGAGTCATTAACATCTGCAATCTCTGCTCTAATAAGAGATGCAAGACGACGAAAGCGCTTCTCATCGCAAACATTCGAAGCAAGTTCATAATGCATAAGAGCCTTACTAAACTCTCCCATCTTTTTATAAAGAATACCGATGCTCAAAAGTACGTAGCCATAGAGGTTCCAGCAATTTTTGCGTTGAAGAACTTGCATCGCCTTGGCATAGTTGGTCAGTGATTTTTGATAATCGCCCAATTCCGCAAAAAGATTTCCATACAAAAGATACATACTTCCATAGAGATAATCTTTCTTGATGATCTGAAGAACTTGCGCCAGTTTATCTAAATAGAAGCGCACCATCTCAAATTCACGAATGTTGAAGAAGTTTAATGATAGCGAATAAAGAGCTTTTGCTTGAACACCAGGATCGTTGCCTTCCTGAGCTTTCTTATAAGAGAGTAAAAAGTTTTCACGTGCTTCAGCAAAAAGTCCGCGATAGTTCTTGAGAATTCCAACGTTGTAATAGAAGTCAGAAGAAACCTGAGGTTGCTCTCTATGCATGCGATCCAAAAGCTCTTCCGACTTTGTGATATAGACTTCTGCGGATTCCGAATTTTGCATCTCAGAGTAAATACGAATTAAAAAACCGTAAATTTTAAAACACTGAAAAATGTCATTCTTTTCTTCCAAACGGACTAGGGCCTTCACAAAAAGCTTTTCAGCCTTGTCTAATGCTGCTTGATCGTAGTGAATTTTGGCCATGCGATAATAGCATTCGCCTAACAAAATGGAGGAATTTTTAAGACGCCCCTCTTCCCAGTCATCCGACTCAATCACTGTCTGGGCCAGCTCTATAAAATGTTGGATATCAAGTTCCATTTTTTCCTCCAAATCTAACTCAATTGATAGAAACCATACTATTCTTACAAGCTGTTTCTTAAAAAGTAAAACAGTTTTGTAAGCTTTTCATAGCTTTTTGGTCAGACATTTTTAATTTGTTGAAAATATAGGAAAAAATAGATTGATATTAGTAAATATCATGGAGAAAATCAGAAAATATTAACACAAAAAAACAAGAACCTTACGGCCGATGCAGATGTATTCTTACTTCCACAAATAATGATGGACATTTTGCCCCTCTCTCGCCATATTAAACCTTGAAATTTTAAGTAATTGGACAGTTTTTAGGAGGATAAATTCATGGGCCAATATGATCTCGAGACAATACGCCACTCTACAGCTCACCTCATGGTACAAGCAATCCAAAGACTTTATCCCAACGAAAAAATCGAATTAGGGATTGGGCCAGCTATTGAAAACGGCTTCTACTACGATATTTTGATGGATAAGAAAATCCTTGATGAGGAACTCAAAAATATTGAAGATGAGATGAAAAAAATCATCAAAGAAAAGCTTCCAATCACCCGCCGAGTTTTTGCCAATCGAGAAGAAGCTGCTGCTTTTTTTAAAGAACGCGGCCAGAACCTAAAAGTGGAATTAATCAATGATCTTCCTGCGGGAGAAGAAATTAGCTGTTACGAGCAAGGTGAGTTTATCGACCTTTGCCGTGGACCTCACGTCGAACACACTGGCCAACTTCCCACTTTTTTTAAACTAACAACAACAGCAGGGGCTTATTGGCGCGGCGATTCTTCTCGCCCTATGCTGCAAAGAATCTATGCGATTAGCTTTGACAGTAAAGAGGCTCTTAAGGCCCATCTGACATTTTTGGAAGAAGCTAAAAAACGTGACCACAGAAAATTAGGAAAAGATCTCGATCTTTTCTTCTTTAGCTCTGAGGCACCAGCTTCCCCATTCTTTTTGCCGAAGGGAGCTTTTGTCTACAATGAATTAATGGACTTCATGAGAAGAGTGATCCGCTATCACGGCTACCTTGAAGTGGTGACGCCTCAAATGCTAGATGTCAGCCTTTGGAAAACCTCAGGACATTACGATAACTATCATGAAGATATGTTTTTCTCTGAATCTGAAAACCGCCAGTTTGCACTTAAACCAATGAACTGCCCTACCCATATGCTTGTTTTCCAAAATAAGCGCGTGAGTTATCGCGAACTTCCCATGCGTATTGCAGACTTTGGCCGCATTCACAGAAATGAGCGTTCAGGAACCATTACAGGACTCACTCGTGTAAGAACTTTTTGCCAAGATGATGGGCACATTTTCCTCTCGATGGATCAAGTTCAAAATGAAATTCAAGAGTTAATGAAAATCGTTGCCATGACCTATAGACATCTAGGCTTTGAAGATTTCTCTCTTGCACTCTCCACTCGCCCAGAGAAAAAATTGGGTGATGATGCCACTTGGGATCAAGCTGAAAATGCCCTGAAAGATGCCCTTGAAAAATCAGGTGTTAAATACACTATTGCAGAAGGCGATGGCGCATTCTATGGACCTAAAATTGATATTACCGTAAGAGATGCCATTGGTCGTCGCCACCAATTAGCTACCATTCAGTTGGATTTCCAACTTCCTGAGCGTTTTGATCTAACCTATATGAGTAAAGAAGGTAAAGAAGAGCGTCCAATTGTTATTCACCGTGCCATTCTCGGGTCATTGGAGCGCTTTTTCGGTGTGTACCTAGAAAATATTGCAGGAGCCTTTCCTTTCTGGATTGCACCAGAGCAAGCTGTCATTATCCCAGTAAATACCGAAAAATTTGCAGATTACTGCGATAGCCTCTATGCCAAATTTAAACAAAAAGGTTACCGCGTACGCATTGATGATCGCAATGAATCTCTTGGCAAGAAAACTCGTGAATCACAAATGGCAAAAATCCCCTTCATGCTCGTCATTGGCGAAAAAGAAGTGGAAGCTGGCACAGTGAGCGTTAGAAAATACGGCGAGATGCAATCTCAAACAATGAGTTTAGATGAGCTTTGTGCTGCTTTTGACAAGCTTAACGAAGAAAGAAACCCTATCGAGATGAGGTACTTTTGGATAGTAAGAAAAATATTTTATTGCTTTCAGGGGGAGGCTCAACCGAACATGAAGTCTCCCTTATCTCTGCAGGCTACATCAAAGAATGCATTGACCAAGAAGCCTTTTCCCTCATCCCTGTTATCATTGAGAAAAATGGCAAATGGTATTTGGAAGAAAATAAAAAAGAAGTTTTTCTAGACCAAAATAAGCAGCTCGATGGGAAAACAATTCACGCAGTCATTCCTTGCTTGCATGGTTTCCCTGGTGAGACAGGGCATATTCAGGCTCAATTAGACCTTTTTAAATTGCCCTACTTTGGGCCCAATATGGAAGGCAGCAATTTAGCCTTCAATAAAGTTACAACCAAGCTCTGGCTACAAGCAATGGGTATTCCAACTGCGCCATTTGTCTTCTTAAATAAGCTGGCCGATATCAACAAAGCAGAATTTTTCTGGGAAGAATACGAAGATGTCTTCGTTAAGGCTTCTTCTCAAGGCTCTTCTGTTGGCTGCTATCATGTCACCAAAAAAGAAGAACTACTCCCCTCAATCAAAGAAGCGTTAAAATTTTCTCCTTTTGTGCTTATCGAAAAGACAGTCAAGGGCAGGGAATTAGAAGTTTCTGTTTATGAATGGCAAGGAACAATTAAAAGTAGTCAACCGGGGGAAGTAGTTTGTCCATCCGGCTTCTACACCTATGAAGAGAAATACTCGAAAACAAGTCATACCCACACCAGCGTAAAAGCTCAAGGGCTCAGCGACGAGCATATTTTTCTGATGAAAACTTATGCGGAAGATTGTTTTCAAGGCTTAGGATTACGCCACCTCTCGCGAATTGATTTTTTCTTAAGCAAAGAGGGCCAAATCTATCTCAACGAAGTGAACACCTTTCCGGGACTCACTCCGATTTCGATGTTTCCCCAGATGATGGAAGCAGAGGGAGACTCCTTTAGGCTGTTCCTCAACCAAACATTGCAACAAATCTGCATCTAGATCATAAGCGGAATCATTTTCCGCCCCCTCACTGATTTGATCCTCGTCTTGAAGCAAGGTATAAAGACAATACACCATTTATACTGAATACTTCAAAACAAGGAGATGAAATGCTCGATCTCATCATCGTCTTGGCGTTCATTGTTTACGCCATTATTTCAGGCTTTCGTGCCAAAGATGCAGCATCCAAAGACCTCAAAGAATATTTTCTGGCAGGCAGCACTCTCAAAGGTTGGCAAGCAGGTATCAGCATGGCCGCAACTCAGTTTGCTGCAGACACCCCGCTTCTGGTTACGGGGCTTATCGCGACAGGTGGTATCTTTACCCTCTGGCGTCTTTGGATTTACGGTCTTGCTTTCATTGTGATGGGACTAGTCTTTGCCAGTAAATGGCGTCGCGCCGGAGTCATTACCGATGCAGAGCTTACCGAGATTCGCTACAGTGGCGGAGCAGTGACCTTTCTGCGCGTTCTAAAGGCCGTTTACTACGGTACTGTTATTAACTGTGTGGTTTTGGCCATGGTGCTTGTCGCCTCAACTCGAATTGCAGAAGTATTTTTGCCTTGGCACAATTGGTTGCCCGCCGATATTTTTAATTTTTTCCGCTCCGGAGTTGAATTCATTGGAGCGACTGTGACCAGCGGTTCTTCCTCTGTTGATCCATTCACACTGACAACGGGCAATCTCATGTCCATTGGAATTATCCTAGGTTTCACGACTCTCTACTCCACCACTGGCGGCTTGCGTTCCGTTGTGGCCACAGATGTCGTACAGTTTGGAATCGCCATGTTGGGAACTTTGGTTTACGCCGGCTATATTCTCTATGAAGTGGGAGGATTTGGAGGTATCTCTACCAAAATGGTTGAACTCTATGGGACAGGTAAGGCCAACGAACTTTTAAGCTTTATTCCCAGTGGAGGTGATGCCGTCGTGCCCTTCATTGTCATTATTGGCTTACAGTGGTTTTATCAAATGAACAGCGACGGAACAGGATATCTTGCCCAAAGATCCATGGGCTGTGAAAGTGATAGAGAAGCAACTAAAGCAGCGTTGCTCTTTACTTGGCTCCAAGTATTTCTTCGCAGTATTATCTGGCTAATCATTGGAGTAGGTATCCTCATCATCTATCCTTTTGCAGTTGGAGATGTCGGAACTGAAGGGTTTACCTCTGGAAGAGAAATGCTATTTATCACTGGGATCAATGACTTCATGCCCATGGGGATCAAAGGCATTATTTTAACAGGTTTAATGGGGGCACTCGCCTCAACCATTGATACTCACTTAAACTGGGGAGCTAGTTATTGGAGCAATGATATTTATAAAGAACTCATCTGTAAAAAATGGAGAAAGCGCAATCCCTCTGATAAAGAATTAGTTTGGGGGGCCCGCCTTTCCAACCTTTGCATCTTAACCATTGCCGTTATTGTCATGTTCAATCTCGGTTCAATTCAAGAAGCCTGGATGATGTCACTTCTTTTTGGTGCCGGAATGGGGGCAGTATTGGTTCTTCGCTGGATTTGGGAGAGAATTAATCTTTACTCAGAACTTAGCGCCATTGCCACTTCTTTGATTGCGGCTCCTATTATTCTCGTATTCGTTCGAGAAGGATGGCTACAGCTTCTATTGATGGCATCCATTTCAACGATAGTCACCATTGTGGTGACACTACTCACTCCTCCCACGGAGGAAGAAACGCTTAAAGCTTTTTATCAAAGAGTAAAACCTTCTGGATTTTGGAGAAAAACAGCGACACTACTAGGAGAAGATGCTTCTCTTCCGACCAAGAAGTTCAAAACAAGCATGTTCACCAGTTTGCTTATTGCCATTTCTCTTTTCCTCTCCCTCTATGGCATGGGAAAAATTCTGGTGCACACGACAGATCAAACAATTATTCCAGGCATCATTGCTCTCATTATTGGGGTGACCTTGGTTCCTGTCTGGTATAAACGAGCTTTGGGAACAGAAAATTAAGTCAACAATTGCGTACGCTCATTAATAAAAGAGCTCCATTATAATATGGAGCTTTTTTATTAATGAGAAAATCGACAATATCTTTAATATCCTTCTACGCTACTCAGAAGTTACAATGACGTTGACTCCATCAATAACAGCAGGAATTTTCGCTTTCAATTCCTCGTCATCGACAATAAAAATGAGCGATGCACACCCTGGAGTCACGGGATGATTGCGAGAAGTGATGCTCATATCAAGAAGACCTTCCATCTTCTCATATTCTAAACGGTGACGTTTTAAAACTCTTTTTGCAACCTTAAGGCCTCCATCTTTTCTCTTACACACTTTTTCGGAAATAATATGCTTCTTGCGGAAAACTAAATTTTTTTCAACAAGTTGATGAATAAAGGCTCCTGCATTGAACGAATGCTTCATACCTTTGGCCATGGTCATTTTAATTTTTGCATAATTTTGACAAAATCTTCTTATTTTGGGATTTGCGATTTTTGAGAAACTTGCATCGTCACGATGCTCTCCTGTACGACAAGTAAGATAGCCAATTGTATCAACAGCATAAGCAGCAATACCAACCCAGCCAGCAACACTACCACTAACAGTAAAAAGAACTCTAATATCCCAGTACCCTAAATACATACTGCCACTCCCAACACTATCAACCATTGGCATATAAGAATCAGGCTCCTCTCTAATACTTTTTACTTCTGTTTTCTCTCCGGCCATGACACCTGCAACAAAATAAACAGGCATACCAATTACAGAATAGAATAGAGATGAAAGAGCAATTAAAGGATAAGCAATAGGTCGAGCAACGACACCTAAACCTTCTTTGACTTTGCGAAACTCCTTACGCATCATGGCCTTAAGTTCTCGTTTGGCCGTTTTATCTTTGGCCATACGACGAAGCTTTTTGACATAACGCTCTAAATTATTTTTCTGCTTCTTGCTTATCTCGTCAGCATGCAGGGCCAAAAGCTCCTCAACACGGTCTGCTTCAGAGGAAAATAATAATTGAAGTTTTTGCTCATCTAATTCATCTAGGGCCAACAAATCTTGGCGATATTTTTCTTCTGCCGCAATAAGTGCATCACTTAAAAAATCATCAGAATACACATAGCGATCAGAAAGACGCCAAGCTTTTTCATAACTATCTTCAATTTCTTTTTTAAGACGATTTTCATCACGCTTTTCATATAATGCTTGTAACTCATCATCTGGATTGGAGCTTTCTACAGAAGCTATTTGGCGAGAAACAAGCCCATCCTGATTAAGATCCTGTTGATATGCAAAGAAACTAATCAGCAAACAGATAATACCAGTATAAAACATATGAAAATTCATCAATTCACCTATTCTTTGAAAATAATAATCCCCAACTCCTTATCGGATAACAAACAAAATACTTTAGTGGTTTTGTCAGATTATTTTTACTACCAAAGATTCTGGAC
>QKCN01000075.1 GCA_003245675.1 Bacteriovoracaceae bacterium
CAAAAAAAGATTTGGAGAGCAAACACGAGTTACCGCCACCCTATTTTTTCTCGTCACTCGGATTTTAGCTTCCGGTGTTCGCTTAATGATTGCTGCAACGGGACTCGCAGTACTCGTTGATATCCCTACCGAATGGATGATCATTCTCTTTACCCTTATAACCATTCTCTACACGTCCTTTGGTGGGATTAAGGCCGTTATTTGGACCGATATGGTGCAAGCCTTTGTTTTCATCGGTGGCGGAATTGTCGCCCTCTCCTTCTTGGTGCATCTCATGCCCGATGGCTGGAGTTCTATTTTTCAAATCGCCCAAGAACACAATAAATTTGAAATTTTCAGATTTGAGCCAACGGCCGGAAAAGGATTCTTCTCCGATCCCAACCTGCTGTGGCTTGCCATTATCAATGGTTTCATTACAACCTTCGCTGCTCTTGGTGTAGATCAAGACCTTACTCAGCGCATGCTGACTTGTAGTACGGCCAAAGAATCACGCCGCTCTGTGATCTTGAGTGGCTTTGCTTCCTTTCCCATCACGATTACTTTTATGCTTATAGGCACGGCCCTCTTTGCCTATTTTAAACTCAATCCCGGACATGACCTTCCTTCTATGATTGTGAATGGGAAAGCCGTTATTGCTTATGATAAAATCTTCCCCTACTTTATTCGCGAGGTCGTACCCAGTGGATTCAAAGGTTTCTTAGCGGTGGGACTCATTGCCGCTGCGATGAGTAGTTTGGATAGCACCATGGCAGCTCTCAGCTCTTCTGCCGTTGTAGATATTTACCGCCCACTCTTTAGACCAGATCGCGATGAAAAACACTACCTCAATATGTCTCGCATTTTTGTCATCGTTTTTGGCATTTTTCTCGCTCTAACGGCAATTATGCTCAAAGATTCTCGCGGCATGCTCTGGCTTTGCTTTAAAATCGGCAGCATCACTTATGGTTCGCTTTTAGGAATCTTTCTGGTCGCGGCCCTCTCTAAACGTGGCAATAATCTTTTCAACTTAATAGGCATGATCTCTGCGGCCATGACCACCTCAACCCTGCTCATTTGCATTGAAAAGGGTTGTATCAACCTCTCTTGGTCTTGGCTCATTTTAATAGGCGCTTCTATGACTATTGTCATTGCCCTCTTTGGAAATCCCATAGATAAAAAAAGGGAAGCCTAAAAGCTTCCCTTCTATATTTCTAATTTTAAGATTGATTACTTCACCACAATATTGAGAATCTTTCCTGGAACAAAAATTTCTTTGACGATATTTTTTCCTTCCAAAAATTTTTGAATCTTTTCATTTTCTTTGGCCAAAGCAATAAAGGCGTCCTTATTAATATCGGCTTCAACATCCATGGTGGCGCGCGTTTTACCACAAATTTGGACTGCAATTGTAATCAGATCATCTTTAGCTAAAGCCGAATCGAATTGAGGCCATGCTTCATAAGCAACCGTTCCCTTATGACCACAAATTTCAGAAAGCTCTTCTCCAAGGTGAGGCGCAAAAGGAGACAAAACAAGTGCAAATGTTTTGGCCGTTTCAACATTAACCCATCCTTTCTTAGAACAATGATTAGTAAAAATCATCATTTGAGAAAGAGCGGTATTGAATTTCATTTGATCAATATCATCGCCCACCTTCTTGATGGTCTTATGCAGAAGTTTAAGTGTATCTTCTGATTCTTGATCATTTTTCAAATGCTCAGGATCTGCAAAAAAGCGATAGGCTTTATTAAAGAAGTTATAAACCCCTTTTACCCCTTGCATAGACCAAGGTTTCACTTTATCAAGTGGGCCCATAAACATCTCATAACCGCGCAAAGTATCAGCACCATATTGCTTAACAACATCATCAGGATTGATCACATTGCCACGAGACTTACTCATCTTTTCGCCATCTTCTCCAAGAATCATTCCTTGGTTGACCAACTTTTGGAAGGGCTCTTTGGTGGAAACATGTCCGAGATCAAATAGAACTTTGTGCCAGAAACGAGCGTAAAGAAGGTGTAAACAAGCGTGCTCCGCTCCTCCCACATAAAGATCGACAGGCATCCAATATTTTTCTTCGCGCTTATCCCAAGCATTGTTTTCATTTTGAGGACTTAAATAGCGAAGATAATACCAACAAGAACCGGCCCATTGGGGCATAGTGTTGGTTTCACGTTTTGCTTTTTTACCTGTTTTAGGATCAATAACATCAACCCATTCCGTAATTCCTGCAATTGGAGATTCGCCTGTACCAGTGGGCTTATAGGACTCAACCTTGGGAAGCTCCAAAGGCAATTCGTCTTTGTCCAAAACGCGAACAGTCCCATCTTCAAATTTTAAAATAGGAAAGGGCTCGCCCCAATAGCGCTGACGACAGAACAACCAATCACGCAATTTATAATTGATTTTCTTTTCGCCCAATTTTCTATCTGCTAACCAATCAATCATTTTAGTAATCGCTGTTGGCTTATCCATTCCATCCATAAAACCAGAATTAATATGAAGTCCATCGCCTTCAAAAGCTTCTTTGGAAATATCGCCACCTTCTAGCACCTGAATGATTTCTAGATCAAAAGTTTTGGCAAACTCGTAATCGCGCTGGTCGTGTGCAGGTACGGCCATAATCGCGCCAGAACCATAGCTAATCAAAACATAATCAGAAATCCAAATGGGAATGCGTTTATCGTTTACGGGATTAACGGCATAGGCTCCAGTAAAAACACCAGTCTTATCTTTGCAGAGCTCAGTTCGCTCTAAATCAGATTTGCGGCTAGCTGCTGCAATATAAGCTTCTACATCCGCTTTTTTATCGGCTGAAGTCAATTTGCCAACAAGAGGATGTTCTGGTGACAACACCATATAAGTCGCACCAAAAAGAGTATCAGGACGAGTAGTGAAAACTTCAAATTCGTCACCGGTTTCAGCCTTAAATTTAACCATGGCCCCTTCGCTGCGCCCAATCCATGAACGTTGCATTTCTTTAATGGAATCTGGCCAATCGAGATCTTCGAGGTCTTCCAATAAACGGTCAGCATATTCAGTGATCTTAAGCATCCACTGCTTCATGGGGCGACGAATAACAGGATGTCCTCCCACTTCCGATTTTCCATTGACCACTTCTTCATTGGCCAAAACGGTTCCAAGCTCAGGACACCAGTTAACACTCATTTCATTTTCATAAGCGAGTCCTTTATTGAAAAGCTCTGAAAAAATCCACTGGGTCCAGCGATAATAATCGACATTAGAAGTCGCAATCTCACGATCCCAGTCGTAAGAAAATCCCAACATTTTTAGCTGGCGCTTAAAAGTCTTAATATTTTCTTGCGTAGTAATTGCAGGATGAACGCCTGTTTTCACGGCATGATTTTCGGCAGGAAGGCCGAAACTATCCCAGCCCATAGGATGGAGAACATTAAATCCCTTCATTCTTTTATAACGAGAGACAATATCACTGGCGGTATAACCTTCTGGATGCCCTACATGAAGTCCCGCTCCTGATGGATAAGGAAACATATCCAAGACATAATACTTAGGCTTTGACTCATCTGCCTCAACCTTAAAAGTCTTATTATCATCCCAAAATTTTTGCCACTTTTTCTCAATTTCTAAAAAATTGTACTCCATTACGACCTCACATCTATTTAACAGAAGCATATTTATAACAAAAAGGGAGTAAAATTAGAAGTCAATACGAGCGAGATAAAGACCTGAGGCAGGAGCAGTAGGCCCCAATTTTTTTTCTTTTTTGACGCAGAGAGCATCTTGAAGTTCGGCCAAACTCACTTTGCCACGCCCAACTTCCCAGATCGTCCCCATTAAGAGACGAACCATTTGCTTCAAAAAGCCATTTCCTTCGATGACAAAGGCCCAATGGGAAGGAAAAATCTCTCCCTGAAAGCCTAGATTTTCACAATATTCAAGACGACACTCAAAAATTTCACGAACAGTACTTCTTACGGGAGTTCCAGTACAAAAGAAATTCTGAAAGTCGTGCCTGCCAACCAATAACTTACAAGCTTTTCCCATTACATCGAAATCGAGAGGAAAGGGACAATTTCCCGTTAAATCTTTCACAAAAATAGATGGCCTTGAGTCATTGGTAAACAGGTAACGATATTCTTTTTTTTGAGCCATGGTGATAGGCATAAAATCAACAGAAGAAGCATGAATTTCCAAGCAGCGAATATCGGCCGGAAGATTGGCATTAAGGGCCCGTTTCAAAGCTAGCAACTCAATCTCCAGAGGAATCTCAATTTTTACAATTTGCGCGAGCGCATGTACTCCCGCATCTGTTCGGCTTGCACCCAAAGAATAGATTAGAGATTCATCAACCTTGGCAATACGAGCGAGGCTTTGATTAACCTCAGACTGTACCGTTTTATCTTTTGGTTGAATTTGCCAGCCCGAATAGGCTGTTCCTTGATAACAAATTTTCAATTGATAAAAGGCCATTAGAAATACTCAAAAGTCATTCCCAGGCCAAAGGATTGCCCGGAAACTTTTAAGCCTTCACTTTTAAACTGTGTGTATTCATGTAAACGCATCTCTGCAGTCAAAAAGAAACGAGTCACAGAATAATTATTAAAATAATCTTGTGCGGCAGATGAAAATATTTCAGATAAAGGTATATGAATTTTAGCGCCTGCATAATAGCCAAAACTATATTGTCTCATCTCTTTCTTATCTGAACCATTTTCAACATCTCCACGATATTGGTAGATCCCAAGAAAAGAAGGCCCCCCCATTACACTAATTTTTAAAAAACGAGAAATAGTCAAATCCGTGGTTAAAAACAAATCTACCGGGAAAGTCCATAAGCGAAAATACGCCTCACGGCTTTGAGTGCCCCCATCAGAATCACTCTGATCAAAAAAGCCTCGTCCGCCATTGTAGCCTGCACCAAAATTCATGCCCCAACCGATTTCAAAATAATTGCGATACCAGTAAGAAACACCTGATAAAATGAGCATGATTGCAAGATCGGAATCCTTTCCATCTCCCGTATTGCGAAAGATATCATTAAAATTATTTCGAGAATTTTTATATTCAAAGGTGTCTTTAAAAAGAGTTGCCCCTAAAGACTTTGTCCCAGCCTTACGAGTTCGCTCCAAAAGAGAAACATAATCTTCTTCAAAATAGTTCCGTTCCGAAAAATCAACTCCCGAAGGAACTTGTCCAAAATCTCTCAATTTTGTTCGCTCACTTAGCTTCCGTTGCATTAGTTCAGCACTTTTAGTTTTTTCTTCGTCGCTCATTCCAGCAACTGGAGCATGAAAATCTTTCTTGGAATCAACTTCCAAATTTGGCATCTTTTCACGCTCGCGAACAATAAAAGGAGAATAACCAAGATCCTCCTTTTCATCAAAATAAAGCTTCGGCGACTCTGTGCCCATGATTGTAATTTGTCCCCAAACAGGAGAAATTCCCATAAGAAAAATTGCGGGGAAAATAAAAAATCGAGCTACGCTACTCAATGAGAACTCCCCTCTTGTGCTACCGCAACATCTTCCTCTTCCTCATCATCCCAATTAAACACATCACTGAGCTGCCCTCGATGTGTTAAATAGTAGAGAAGGCTTCCTAGAACATAAGCAGTTAACCAAAAAAGGATCATGACATTTTCTTCGATAAAAACAGTCATCAAAACAAAAAAGATAATGAACAAAACTGTCTTCTTCTTTCGGCGTACCCACTCAGACTTTTTAAAAGAAGGAAAAGGTATATTTGAAATCATCAAAGCGGCATAAACAAGAATATAAACTTCCGCCAGGTAAGGCACATTCACTAAGGCTGGAACCCAAGTCGAGAGCAGCACATAACCAATCACCCCCATCGCCCCACTAGGAATAGGCAAACCTTGGAAGAAGTTGGGGTTGACTTTATTGACATTGGCATTAAAGCGGGCCAAGCGCAAAGCTCCAGAGAGGACATACAAAAAGGCAACGATCATTCCGAGGCGGCCAGATTCAAGCAAAAAGCGATTATGAAAAATCAACGCTGGTGTAATTCCAAAACTAATAAGATCGCTCAATGAATCAAACTGTTCTCCAAAAGATGATTGAGCATTCACTAAACGCGCCACCCTACCATCGACTGAATCAAAAATGGCGCCCAACAACACGAGCATACTCGCTTGATAAAAGCGCCCTTGAATTGCCAACAATATGGCAATAAAACCACAAGCAATATTCAATGCTGTAAAACTATTGGGAAGAAAAAACACTAGTTTATTACGCTGCTCTTTCGGCATGGAAACCCACTTGCAATTAGACTCTCTTCATTTAATGATAAGTCATGAAAAACAAAAGGTAAAACTTAAGTATTAGCTTTTTTGAATTCCACAGAAAGGGCCCTAAAATAAAAGGG
>QKCN01000054.1 GCA_003245675.1 Bacteriovoracaceae bacterium
CTCGAACCAGAGCATTTGCTTTATGGTTTGATTAAAAATCCAAAAAGTGTGAGTTCTAAAAATTTAAAAAAATATTTTAATTTAAGCAAATCATTAATTGATAAACTTCCAACCACAAGCTTAAGCAGTATTGACCAGCTACGGGCTTCGCGAAAACTTTCACAGTGGCTGACATATGCATCCAGTTCTGCAACTCAAAATGGGAAAGAAAAAGTTGGAGAGGCTGATCTTCTTAAATATTTGGTGCAGTTCTTGCCCGAACTAAAAGACGCACCCATGGATGTTTTTAACCAGGAAGAAGAAAATGAAACGCCTTCTTTTTTAGTTAATCTTAATCTGTTGGCGGAAGCAGGTAAACTTGATCCTGTAATTGGGCGCAGTATGGAAATCCGTTCTGTGATGGAAATCCTTGGGCGCCGTAGTAAAAACAATCCAATTTTGGTTGGAGCGGCGGGAGTTGGAAAAACAGCTATCGTTGAAGGATTGGCCGAGTCAATCGTAAAGGGGAATGTTCCTGATATTTTGCAAGGAAAAACGATTTATGCTTTGGATATGGCCGCCTTAATGGCCGGGACCAAATATCAAGGGGAATTCGAAGAGCGTATCCAAGAACTCGTGAAGTTTATTAAAGAAAAGGCCGGTGATTCGATTCTCTTTATTGATGAATTACACCAGCTTGTGGGGGCGGGAAAAACGTCTGGTGCAATGGATGGGGCCAATTTATTGAAGCCTGCTTTAGCACGAGGAGAGTTGTCTTGTATTGGGGCAACAACTTTAGATGAGTATCAAAAATATATCCTGTCTGATTCTGCATTAGAGCGTCGTTTTCGCCCCGTCGTTGTCAATGAACCAAGCAAAGAAGATGCAATTGAAATTCTTCTGGGGCTCCAAGAGAAGTTTGAATCTCACCATGGAATTAAAATTTCAGAAGAAGCTATTTTTAATGCAGTCTTTCTCTCTGATCAATATGTCACCGATAAGAATTTGCCAGATAAAGCGATTGATCTTATCGATGAAGCCTGCGCTAGTATCAAGCTTAGTGCTGAAACCATGCCCGAAGAGCTAACGCGTTTAGAGAGTGAAATTCGTTCTAAGAAAATTTATGCAGAAGTTGAAAAGCACAACAGAGATGTTTTGCAAGAAATTGAAGTCCTGCAAAAAGAATTTGCAGAGAAAAAGAAAAGCTGGGATGAAGAGGTTTATAATATAAAACGCGTGGCTGAACTCAAGAATAAATTAGAAAAACTAAAGTTTGAATACGAACAAGCGGAACGTAAACAAGATTATGAAACGGCATCGCGTTTAAAGTATTCCATTATCCCAGAATTGCAAAAAGAGTTAGAAATGGTGGGACATGAGTGGACTTTAAAACCTCTTGATATTGCAAAAGTGATTTCTCGGCATTTAGGTGTTCCTGTTGAAAAGATTTTAAAATCTAAACAGGATAAAATTTTAGAATTGAAGAACTTTTTAAAACATAAAGTGCTGGGGCAAGAGGCTGCGACAGATGAAGTGGCCAATACCTTGCTCGCCTCTTATGCCGGTCTAAGTGAAGAAGGGCGACCTTTAGGATCTTTTTTGCTCGCAGGACCTTCCGGCGTGGGGAAAACAGAAACTGCAAAACAGCTTTGCGAGTTTCTTTTTAACTCTTCTCGTAATTTAGTGCGTTTAGATATGAGCGAATATTCAGAGGCTCACTCCGTTGCCAAATTAATTGGCGCTCCTGCCGGATATGTGGGTTATGATGAAGGGGGGATTCTTACCGAAGCGGTGAGACGGCATCCTTACTCCGTTATTCTCTTTGATGAAATTGAAAAAGCTCATGCGAATTTTGGCGATATTTTGCTTCAGATTTTGGATGAAGGGCATTTAACGGATAATAAAGGCCGCAAAATTAATTTTAAAAATACCATCGTCTTTTTGACTACGAATGCCCTCAGCCCTGAGCAAGCTTTTAAGCCCGAAGTATTGGGGCGCCTCGATGCTATTTTGCATTATCAATCACTTAGTTTCGATTTGATGCTTGGTCTTGTGGATAAGCAGTTGGAACGCCTCAATCAGCGCTTAAAAGATAAAGATATCAAAATTGATTTGGATATCGATTTAAAAAAACAAATTGCAGAGCAGGGGCACGATCCTCGTTATGGTGCACGACCTCTCAATGCAACTTTTAAAAAAATGGTAACACGACCTTTGTCTGAGCTTTTGGTGCGAGGAGAACTACACAAAGGGCAGTTTACTTTGAAAAGAGAGGGAGAAAAGGTGGAGCTATATTAGTTGGGAAATGGAGTTTTGTGGGGCACGGGAATGACACGAATATCTAAGTGCTCTTGCTTTGCCATATATTCTTTTTTGTGGATTTTATGAGTGTCGGCATTGAGTTGAGATTTAAATCCCAAAAAGAAGATGAGATACATACCCGCTAGTGTCACTAGGGCCAGGAATGTGGATTTCTTTTTCAAGCGATTCATAATCTCTTTTTATGAGAACATCACTATCTTTGAAAACTGAAAAATATTCATGTTAAGAAAATTTATGCTACTAAAATTCTTTTCGCCAAGAAACTTGGTAGGTTTGGGTTTCAATTCCTCCCGCTTCTCCGCCACTATCTATTTTTTGCAGTAACATTCCTAAGGAAATATTGTAGGGTTCATAAATAATATCCATTCCATAACTAGGGGCAAAGTAGCCATCAACATTGCTAGATGATTCTGATTCCGTTGAATAGGCTCCTCCTGCCGATATGGTATCGATGGTCATCGTAAATGAGGTTGTACCTCCAAGCATCCAGTTAAAGACGGCAAAAGGGGCAAAAGTCCAATTTGGAGTGGGAGAATATCCGGCTTGAAAGCCAAAAGGAAAACCGTAAAGGAAGCCTGATCCAGTTGCTGAAATATTTGTATAGACGGGGTCATTGGTCGTCCCTTCCATAAAGAGGAAAAACATAGGAAAGGTAAAGCCACCAAAGCCAATAAGCGAAAACATCTCTGTTTTGATGATTTGATATTCTAGTCCAACTTCAAAGTTAAAATTCAGCATCGTGAGATCAAAGTTCATAGAGCTTGTTTCTTCACTTGCAAATTGATAGTTTCCGCTTAAAACATTAAGCCCCAAATTGGTATGAAAGGCACCTTTTCTTTCCAGGGATTTGCCTACGGTGCGGGAATTCATTGTAAAGCCGATTCCTGAGAGTTCTAATCCTTGTCCTTCCATTGAAATGTAAGTTCCTGTCGTTTTTAGCACTGGTTTTTCGCCCTCTTGGTAGCTGGGATGAGCGATGGGGGCAGGGGATATTTGAAAGCTATCTCCGCCACTGAATGATTTTAGAGAAAAGAATAGTAGAACTAGGCACAACAGGATTTTCATTCTCGCTCCTTGAGAAGTGATCATTTGGTCGATAAATCATATGGAGGCTCTTGATGGAGTTCAAGTTAAGAAATTATGGTTAGAGTTTTTTAATGAAGTTAAGTCCTTCTTGAATACCTGAGAGGTAGCTCGGGCCGAATAGATTATAATGATTCAAATAGTGATAGAGATTGTAGATGATTTTTCGTTTAGAATAGTTGGAAGATAGAGGAAATTGCTCATTGTATATCTTATAGAATTTAGAATTAAATCTTCCAAACATTTCAGTCATGGCCAGATCTACTTCGTGGTCTCCATAATAAAAGGCGGGGTCAATTAAAAAGATCGCTTCTCCATTATAAAGAATATTTCCGTGCCAGAGATCGCCGTGCAGAGGGGCAGGATGGGGATTGTGTTCGTTGAGAAAATCGCATATGGCCGCCTTGTATTGCGAGAGAATAGCGATAATATCCGACTGCAGCTTGGATGATCTAAGTATTTCAGCTTGAGGCAAAAGGCGGTATTCCCAGAAAAATTCTCCCCAATTGTTATGGCAGGTATTTTTTTGGGGATTGAGTCCAATATAGTTATTGTAGTCTAAGCCAAATGAAGTCCCTTGGTTTTGATGAAGTTGAGCTAAGCCTGTTGCAAGCTGAATATAGGCTTCATCGGTAAAATACCTTCCAGGAATGTACTCTAGCGTCAATTGAGATTCTGTTGAATCCATGATTTGGGGGATTTTAAGAGAGCTTGTCTGTTGCGCTAATGCTTTTAGATCATGTGCTTCACAAATGAGCTGATCGGAGTAATTGGAATGATTATATTTGATAAAGTGTTCCATAGCTTAAAGTAAAAGAAAATTCAGCAGGAGTCTTGACAATTTTTTACGTGAAATTAGCTTAAGCTTGTGGCCAAGTGTGGCCGATTTTTTTGATTGTGAAACTTAAAAAGGAGTTTTTTTAGTTAGTTCTTACTATCAAGGAGGTCGTATGATTCAGTGTGCTGATTCAAAGTTTAGTGAATTAATCAATTTCTACGGTGTTAAGCCAACTCCTATCGAAAAGAAAATTATTCAACAGCTTTTCCAAGGATTTGATTCCTTATTTCCTTCAAAATCAAAAGTTAGGATAAATTTTACTCTGGAAGGACGTGGATTTAGAGGAGAAGTTTTGCTTGAAGGGCGCGGACTTTCTGTATTTGCTAAGCGTTTTGGCCCTACTTTGATTGATGTGGCAGAATTTGTCTATGAAGATGCAATTGATCGACTCCTAAAAAGAAATGAGTTGCATTGGGTAAAAATTTTGCCAAGTGCGAGTGCGATGTCAGCATAATATACAAATAATAGGGCCTCCTAGGTGAGGTCCTTATTCTTTTGGCGGAAATAACTTTATATCTGTTTGAATCGAGTTTATGCTTAAAATTATGATGAGAGTCTTATTTATTTGCACCTTGTTCATTTTTTATTTTAGCATTGCTACAGCAGGTGATTTTCCCACTTTGGATGAGTTAAATCCCAATCATCCAGTTATCATTGTTGATATTGATCATACAATTGCTGACGTCTCGGGCTGGAAATTTCTATTTTTGGACTACAAAGAGGTGAAGCAATTGCCTGATGCTTCAAAATATCTCACTCTTTTAGGTCAGCAATTTCAAATTATTTATCTCACTGCCCGTCATGAGTATCTAAAGGAGCGGACTTATAAATGGCTAGAATATAATTCATTTCCCAAGGCTCCAGTTCTTTTTTGGAATCTTGCTGATTTTCCTTTTTGGTCAGAAGATTATAAAACACAGAGGATTGGCGAATTGAAAAAGCAGTTTGGTAGAATTTTATTTGGAGTCGGTGATAAGAAAACAGATATGAAAGCCTACTTAAGCAATAATTTATACTCTTTTATTTTTAATGAAAACGTCGAAAAGCGCCCACGCGTAGAGATTGTAAAAAATTGGCAAGAGATTTACCAAAAGGTACTTTCTCTTTATGGGCATTAGTTCATTCACTTTAGCTGCTTGAGCAGCTCCCAAATGAGGAAAATCTGTAAGAATAGAAATTTACCCCTGTAAGTTAATCCAATAGTAGCGACTTAAACGTCCATTTTGGTCTTTTTTCTTTTCTTGTAGAATACCGCCATTTTTTTCAATAACTTTCCAGGAAGGGATGTTTTGGTCATCACAAGTAATAAGGACTTCTGTTAATTTGAGTTTTTCGAGACAATAGCGGAGCGCCAATTTTAAGGCGCCAGTTGCATAACCTTTGCAGCGAGCACTTGTTTTGATTTCGTAGCCAATGTGTCCACCGTAATTTTTTAGCCATTCATTGAGTTCATGGCGTATGGAAATGCGGCCAACATACTCTTCTTCAACAATGATCCAAAAGTTGGTGGCGGGGACGAGCCCATCTAGTTCACGTCCTTGTCGCATATCAAGTGCATCTTGAAAGTAAGACTCGGGGGAGCTGTGGCCATCCCAGTGCATGCCTTTAACCTGATTTTCATGGCCCATTTCAAAGTAGGATTCTTTGTAGGATTCCCAGTACTCAATGTCTGGCATAACAAGTTTTAATTCCATGATTTAATTATGATTGCAGAATTAAATTAAGTCAATTTACAATATCTTTTCCTTCCTTTAGAGTGCTGTTATGGAAAATATTTATTACGCTCAATTTTTGACAATAGCCTTGGTTCATCTAATGGCCGTTGCAAGTCCTGGTCCTGATTTTGCTATCGTCGTAAAAAATAGTGTGAGTTATGGGCGGCGCACGGCAGTTTATACAAGCTTTGGCGTGGCCATTGGGATTCTCGTTCATGTGACTTACATCTTGCTGGGACTAGGTGTTGTTATTTCTAATTCCATTGTTCTTTTTAATATGATGAAGTATCTGGGCGCAGCCTATATTCTT
>QKCN01000124.1 GCA_003245675.1 Bacteriovoracaceae bacterium
AATAAAAAGTTATGCAAGAGTTTCAGGGAATCGTCACTGACTTTTGGATTGAAGAGAGGAATGCCTTCTTGCTTTTGGGAGATCATAAGATCTCTCTTTTGCCTTATGTGGGACAAAATTTTTCAATTGATATTTTAGATGAAACCATGTGCTTGCATTGTCATAAAATGGGAGAAGAGCTAACAAGGGGAGAGTGTCCTCATTGTGTAAAACGACTTGCTCACAATGATCTTTGTTATGTCGTGCCTTCTTTATGTCATTTTGCAAGAGGAAGTTGTCGTGAGCCTCAATGGAGCCAACACATTTGTTTCCAAGAGCATATTCTTTATCTTTCTCAGACTTCAGATTTAAAAGTGGGAATCACTCGGCGCACGCGTTTTAAAGAACGTTTATTAGAGCAAGGAGCATGGCAAGGCTTGAGTTTGGGGGTATTCCCGACACGTATGGCCGCAGGCAAGGTTGAAAAAAAGTTGTCCGAATTTATCAAGGATAAAACAGCTTGGAAGAAGATGCTAACGGAACAGGATGTCGCATTAATTGATCTGGTCTCGGAGAAAGAAAAATTAACATCTTTTTTAGGGAAGGACTGTCAAGAGCACCATGAACACTATACTTTTAATTATCCCCGTTTAGAGTTGGAAAAAACCAGTATGATAAAGTTGGAAATCGGCTTAGGAATATCTTCTCGCTTGTTGGGAGCGCGTGGACATTATATCATTCTGAGTGATGGTTTTATTCACTCGGGAAAACTTTTAGGTAGAAAAATTAATTTGAAAATAAACTGAGGTTTCTATGAAAAATGAGAGTACAAGTCAAAATCCTATTATTTATTTAAAAGACTATAAGCCGTCAGGATATAAGGTAGAAAGCATCGAGCTTGCCTTTGATCTTCATGAAGAAGAATGTATTGTCGTTAACCGAATGCAAATTATTCGCACAGGAGGTCCCAAAGAGAAACTCGTTTTAAAAGGAGAAGAACAAAAACTTCTTGAAATTGAACTCAATGGTCAGATCTTGGCAAAAAAAGATTATACTCTTACTGAAAAAGAACTTATCTTGCATGAAAGTTTTGAACGCGGAGAATTGGTCATTGAGACGAGTATTCGTCCGCAAGACAATAAAGCGTTAGAAGGGCTTTATAAGTCGGGGAATATGTATTGTACTCAAAATGAACCCGAAGGTTTTAGACGAATTACTTATTTTTTAGATCGTCCTGATATTATGACCAAATATCGCACGCGAATTAGTGCAGATAAAAAGAAATATCCCGTTTTATTGTCTAATGGAAATAAAGTTGATGAAGGAGAATTGGATCAAGGACGTCATTTTGTCGTTTGGGAAGATCCTTTTGCTAAGCCATCTTATTTATTTGCGCTTGTTGCCGGCGATCTTCACTGTCATCAAGATTATTATACTAGTATGAGTGGACGCAAAATATCATTGCAGATTTTTGTGGAAAAGCACAATGCTGATAAATGTGAACACGCGGCAGAGTCTTTGAAAAAATCCATGAAATGGGATGAAGACACTTATGGATTAGAATATGATCTTGATATTTACATGATTGTGGCCGCTGATGCTTTTAATATGGGGGCCATGGAAAATAAAGGTCTTAATATTTTTAATTCTGCGTGTGTATTGGCCAATGCTCAAACGGCAACCGATTTTGATTACGAGCGCATTGAAGCGATTGTAGGGCATGAGTATTTTCACAATTGGACGGGAAATCGAGTGACCTGTCGAGACTGGTTTCAGTTGACACTCAAAGAAGGGCTTACCGTTTTTCGCGATCAAAATTTTACTGCCGATCAAACTTCTCATGGAGTAAAGCGTATTAACGATGTGTGGGCCTTGCGGCAAGGGCAATTCCCTGAAGATGCTGGTCCTAATGCTCATCCCATCAGACCTGAGTCCTACATTGAAATCAATAATTTCTATACGGCAACAGTCTACAATAAAGGTGCCGAAATTATCCGTATGGTTGAAACGTTTATTGGAAAAGATGATTTTCGTAAAGGAATAGACAAATATTTTGAACTATTTGATGGGCAGGCTGTTACGACGGAAGATTTTCTTTATGCAATGGAATTAGCATCGGGTTTTGAGTTTTCGCAATTTAAGCGCTGGTATTCACAAGCGGGAACGCCGATTGTGAAAGTTGAAGAATTTTATGATGCCGAAAAGAAAGAATATAAAGTTGTGATTCATCAAAGCTGTGCGCCAACGCCTGGACAAGAGGAAAAACTTCCTTTTCACTTTCCTTTGCGTTTTGGTCTTTTGACTGTCAAAGGTCGGCCCATTGAATTGCAGCATTTTCCCAAGGGCGTTCTCCATAAAGATATTTTTAATATTCAAAAGGAGACAGAAGAATTTACTTTTACGGGGATCGAGGAGTGGCCTATTCTCTCTATTAATCGTCATTTTTCTGCTCCGGTGAAATTAGCTCATCACTTAAGCAGTAAGGCATTGCGTACTTTAATAAAATACGATCAGGATCTATTCAACCGTTGGGAAGCCGCTCAAAAATTTTATCAAAACATCATTATTGATCTCTGGGAAAAACATCGGGAAGGGCGGGCGCTAGAACTCGATGCAGAACTCAGCGATATTTTTAGAATGTTTATTCGTTTGGGTATTGAAGATAAAAATGCCGATTTGCGATTTATCGCAATGATTTTGCGTTTCCCTGCGGAGAGTTTCTTGAATGATTTACTTAACGTTTGTGATTTCGAAGGGATTCATTTGGTGCGCGACTATCTGATTAAGGAAATTGGAAGATCGCTGTTTGCAGATTGGTCTGCCCTGTATCATCGCCTTCATGTTGAAGGAGAGTATCAGCGCGATGCTTTGAGTATTGGGCAAAGAGAATTAAAACAGATCGCTTTGTCTTATCTTTTAGCTTCGGAGAAAGAAGAGGCTTTAGGTCTTGCAGGTAAGCAGTTCTTTAGCGCGAATAATATGACTGATGAGTTTATGGTATTGCAGCAAGTTTGTTCGCAAGTCCCTAAGTCTTTGGATGCAGAAAAAGGTTTGCGCGAGAGAGTATTGGAGAGCTTTTTTAATAAATGGAAACACGACCCTCTTATTGTTGATAAATGGATTGTTGCCCAAGCTGTTTCTTCTATTGATATGGATCTAAAGCGAATTACTGATATTGAAAACTTGGATGTTTTTGATATCAAAAATCCCAATAAAGTTCGCTCTTTGGTTAGAACTTTTTTTAGTATGAATCTTGTGCAATTCAATGCGCGTGATGGATCTGGGTATCAATGGGTGGCCAATAAAATTATCGAGCTAGATAAATTTAATCCCCAAATGGCCGCGAGTATGGCCCTTGCCTTTAATCGCATTGCCAAATTGGATGGTGATTTGCAAGAAAAAATGGTGGAAGAGCTTCGTCGGATTTTGCGTGTCGATAAATTGTCTCCCAATACTTATGAAATTGTTTCTAAGACTTTGAAGCAAGTTGAAGACAATATAATGTTGCCTCATCGCAGAAGTCTAAATCCTTTGGTTTATCCCAAATTTCAATTATTGCTCATTGGAATCAATCTCATTTTACTTTTGATCTTTGTTGTAGCGTTATATTTTGTCATTGGAAAAGCTTTTCAAGAAATGGTTTCTGTGGGGGAGGCTGCTCAAATTCCGCCAGAGCATATTTACTACCAGTTTCTCGATTTGCAGCAACAGAAGATTTGGCATTATGTTCTAATCGCGGCTTCTTTTATTTTCTTTTTTGGTGGGCTTATGACTCTTTTCGTGTCTCATCGTATTGTGGGACCAATGATTCGCCTAAAGCGTTTTTTCTTGGACATTGAGCAAAAGGGAAGCTTTTATCCTTTAAAATTCAGGAAATACGACTTTTTTAGCGACATACCTGAGATTATTAATCGGGCATTGAGGGGGCTTAGAAGAAAGTAATTGTCATAGCAGAGAACTCGCTAATTTTTTTCTAATGGGAGATACTTGTTCCGAGAAAGAGTTTGGAATAAGGAGATTCCGTATGATGAAAAGGATTTTGTTGCTCGCTGTTGGCAGTTTACTTTCACTAACTGCTTTTGCTAAGGCACCTATTGTTGAAAAAGAATTTTACGTCTTTGATTCTTCCAAAGAACATTTGAAAAAGATTCAGGCTATCGAAGCATTGACTGTTGATCATGTTTCTTCACGCGGTTATGAAGTCTATGGACCTAATGGCACAGAAGAGTTCTTGAACAATTTAAATGCTAAATATCTTAGGGTTAATGCATTTCGCTACAGTAAGGCCCTCGATGATCGTGCATCTACTGGTTATCCCGATTTTGAAGATTATACTCAAATCCTTAAAGATTATGCGCATCAGTATCCTGAAATCACGAAGCTTTATAGTGTTGGGAAGAGTAATGAAGGGCGTGAGCTTTGGGTCTTGAAAATTTCAGACAATGCGGCAGTCGATGAGAAAGAGCCTGAGTTTAAATACATTTCAACAATGCATGGTGATGAGGTGACAGGTCGTGAAATGCTTTATTGGATGATCGGCGATATTTTAAAAAACTATGGAAAAGATAAGCGCATAACTGATCTTGTTAATAATACAGAGCTTTTTATCATGCCTTCTATGAACCCTGATGGAACAACTCGCCGTCGTCGCGGTAATGCAAAAAATCAAGATTTGAATCGTAGTTTTCCTGATTTTACAACCCCAGATAATTCCAATAATCCTGCAGGACGCCCTGTTGAAACTCAAGCAATTATGCAATGGCAAAAAGCTCGCCATTTTGCTCTTTCTGCCAACTTTCATGGCGGAGCGGAGGTCATTAATTATCCTTGGGATACAGCTCGTGAAAGACATCCTCTTGACGGATTGGTACATGATCTTTCTGTTGAGTATGCTGCTCCAATTTCCTCTATGGCAAATTCATCGGAGTTTCATCAAGGTGTAACCAATGGCTATGATTGGTATACCATCAATGGTTCCATGCAAGATTGGAGTTACTATTGGCATGGAGATCTGCAGATTACGGTAGAGGTTTCTAATCAGAAGTGGCCATCTTTTACAGCAGCTCAAAATTACTATAAAGAGCATGGAGAATCTTTGATTCGTTTTGCGGAAAGAGTTCACCAAGGCGCGGGTTTCTATTTGGAACAAGCTGGTTTAAGTGGACGTGTCGCGGTTTATGAAATCAGCAAACAACTTAACTCTTATCGCAAGGGAATTAAAAATCTTGCATGGCGTACTGCTGATAATTCTTTAGGACGTTTTGGCTTTGACGATTCTGAATTTTATAAAGTATTACCCGAAGGAGAATATCTTTTTGATATCGAATTGAATGATGGAACGAAAAAGAGTTTGCACCTGCAAGTTAATGATCCTCTAAGAGGGGTTCCCGAAAATGGAAATGTAAAAAAGGTTATTTTATAAGATGAAAGGCCCTCTTCTGAGGGCCTTTTTTATTCACCTGTTAGCTGATAGATAATGCCGCCTGTTGCGCTTCCCACGATAATAATGCCACCAGCAATTGCACAGATTTTATTTTTAAATTTTCCGCAGCTAATCACAATCATTGCCGAGTTTTTTTCCATAATTTTTTCAAGAGCAACACCTGCTCTTAGATCAGCTTTGATTTGTTGTAGGCGTATTTTGGTGAGCATAATTGTTTCTTCAGGTATTTCATTTGTTCGCAAAATAGAAACGAGTTTTTCTTCATCAAATTGCAATATTTCTTTTTTGACACTGTTGAGAACAACTCCCTTGGTATCAGGACGAAATTGTACAAGGGACTGGCGACTCATCCACATTGGAGTTCCTGCTTGTAGAGAAATATCATTGTCGATGAGAATTAATTTGCCGGATTCATTAATCATCCAGTTGCCAGAATGGCGATCTTTGTGAGCAATGATGGTATCAAAAAGAGCAATTTTTTGAATTTCTTCTTTGGAGGCTTTTGCCAGAAGATCAGGTCTTTCGCGTCCAGTATAGAAGTCCTTGACGAATTCCATGAAGGTTCCCTCTTGCTTACTCTGGCTGACCCCAATGGTGCTATAGGGAACATTATCCATTCCAAGAGCTTGTGCTAGTTCATATACGGCCTTATCGCGCTTAAGTCTGCCATTGGATTCAAGAATGCGTTTTGCGGTAAAAAAATTGTAATCGATAAAAGCATCTTTAAAGCTTTTTCCACCGGGCTTGAAAATGGCGATGATTTCATCGTTTTCCCCCAATACCTTATAAATGGGGAATGTACTTTTTTTAGTGGTGAAGGGCTCAAGCTTAAGAGGGAGTTTAAAGTTATCGTGAACAAGTCCTTCAAGAGGACCTTTAAACTCATTTGCCTGCGCAAGCGACAGCAGTTGATCAGTGCATGTTTCTAAAGCTTGAGCAGAATAAATAATTGAAAAAGCAACTAAGCTCGCCAATAACTTCATGGAGTTCTTTTCGGATATTAGGGCAGAAACTTAATCCTTGTCCTTTTTCAGCTCTGCTCTAATTTGAGTCGACGAAAGGTGGCGGAAAGAATGATCGCCTAGAACGATGATATTAAGTTGTGGGGCTTTTGTTTGAACTTCGGTAATTTTGTTTTTTAGACTCTCAGAGTCTAAGTGGCGAGGGGCAATATAGAGAGAATCAAGGATATTTAGCAATTTATCAACTTCAATCCAGCTAAAAATATTCTTAAAAGAATCATCACCCATAAGCAGTGAACATTTTGTATGAGGTAAAAGTTCTTTCGTTTCTTTAAGCCAATAGTAAGTGGGATTGCCTTCTTCTTTTCCAATAAAGCCTGGATAATGCCAGATCTGGGGGTAATTGAGTAATTGGATTTGAATATTCTTATAATGCTCCCAAGAACACCTTAATAGTAATTCTTCGTCATTTTTCTTTTGGGGATTATTATCTGGAAGGATGATGAGCTTACTGTTTTTCCCTTTAACTTCTTCCAAACAGAGTTTAATACAGGCCATATGGCCATCATGCCAAGGATTAAAGGTTCCACCGTAGAAAATGACTTCTTCGTAATTATCGAGTTTATATCCAAAACCTGTTTGTTTAATCAGTTCTAGGTTTTGAGTGGGCAATCCTTGATAAAAAAGAGAAAGGGCTTCACAAATAATGGCCCCATGATCAAAAGCTAATTCCGGAATTTCCTGAAGCTTTACCCATTGAGCCGCTCTTGCATCATCTCCAGCTTGAATTTGGCATCGCTCAGGGAGCCAGATCAAAAAAGGGTAGGTTACAGTATGACCGCGTGGATCTCGTCCCTTTTTTTGTCTAATAGATAAAGGAAAAATATGAGAATCTTGTTCATTAATCTGTAGATGAGTTTCTTCAGCGAGCTCTCTTACAAAAGCCGCTTGAGGAGCTTCTCCTTCATCAATAAAACCTCCAGGAAGGGCCCAGAGGTGCTTATAAGGCGGATGTCCTCTTTGAATAAGTAGGATTGAAAAATCAGAGGAACTAGGAAGACCTGCAAAAACAACTGCATCAGCAGTTTGAGCGTGCTTCATTTTCTTATCCTTAACTAAAAATCAGAAATGGTATCAACCAATTCTGGAAAATCAACAAAGGGATTTCTATTTTTCTGATACTTAAAGATTAGATCATTGATACGAGTCTCTTGCTCATCCACAGGATCTTCTTTGTGCCAAAGGCGGAAGAAGTGCTCTTGAATGGGATCAATAGAAATATTGTAGCGAATAGAGAAGTAGAACATTGCTCTTGCAACATTGCCTTTGTGATCTGCTGGGGGTTCAAAATATGTTGCACTTGAAGCCGCTTTAAATTGAATAGGACGTCCTAGCAAGCTATCATCGCAATTTTGAGGAGGCTCACCATTGCCATTGATTTCGGCAAATGGGTAATTTCCGCGATCACTGTTGGCCCTTGAATCAGCTGGAAAGAGGTGATGCAAATCAGTTTTTTGAGTTCCCGATGGAAAGTTGCTGCTGAATTTGCTTTGCGGCCAAGTATGTTCTGCATTAACCATTGCTGAATTTGGAATTGTTCCTTTTTTATAAAAATACTCGTGCTTGCAGTAAACATCGATCACTGAGTTCGTATCTGCATTGACTTCAGTATTAAAGAGTTCGTTGAACATAATTTTACGAGCATCATAGTAGCTTAATGATTTTTGATTGTAGCAATTGTAGTCTTCATCCGAGCAAATTGCTCCAATTTCATCGTATTGCCCTTTTTTGGCAAGGTGTTTGCTATTTAAAATGTAATGAAGAAGTCTTTTAGTGTACTCATTGGGGTCTTGGCGATAATATGTGAGGTAACCCTTCTTTGCCATTTGTTGAGCGCTGGCATAAAAATCTTCCCCGTAGTAAGCAAGATGATTATTTTTCTTGAGGGGAGTTGCAAATGCAGCAGTAGTAAAGAGTAGTGTGAGAAAAAAGAGTGATTTAGACATACGTACAAGCCTTTTTTAAAGTTGCTAACACCTTAACGAAAATTAACGCCTTAGTCAGAATATTAGGCCAACAAAATCTTACGGCCTTTCGCAAAAAAGTGAGCGTTTTCAATGAGTTTGAGTATTCACGAGAAAGAGAAAAGAGGGAAAAAAATATCAAAAATTTTGGCAGAACTTTATCCTGATCCACCTATTCCCTTGGAACATGAAGACGCTTTTACGCTTTTGGTGGCCGTTTTGCTTTCGGCCCAGTGTACGGATATAAGGGTTAATCAGGTAAGCAAAATCCTTTTTGCCAAGGCAAAAACACCGACTAAGATGCTGAAATTAGGGGTAGAAAAGATCCGGGATATTATTCGTCCCTGTGGACTAAGTGAAAGAAAGTCACAAAATATTTATGATTTATCACGTATTTTATTGGAGCATTACGACGGGCAAGTCCCACAAACGGCCGAAGAATTGGAGGCATTGCCTGGCGTCGGAGAGAAGACAGCAGCTGTGGTTTTAATGCAGGCTTTTAATATTCCCTCATTTCCAGTAGATACGCATATTCTCCGTTTGGCCAATCGCTGGGGTCTTTCAGAATCTTCTAATCCCTCCATCGTGAGTCGTGAGCTTAAACAAATTTTCCCTAAAAGTTCTTGGGCCAAACTGCACTTACAGATAATTTTTTTTGGCAGAGAGCATTGCAAGGCTAGAAGTCATGACGGCAATAAGTGCCCCATATGTCGTCACTTCTCAAGTTGATTCATTTTATTCCGAAGAGGAGATGTAAAATACTCTAATATTTGGGTTTTTAGAGTATATGGGTTTATTTATGGGGTTCTTATGAAAAAAGCAGTTAATGCTCTTTCTCTATTACCAGTCGGAGTTCTACTCTTGGCATTGTTGGGATTGTTTTCCTCCTGTGGAACCAAGTTTGATGACGATGAACTGGCCGATGAAGCACAAAGTGATTTGGATTCTTCTGAAGCTGGTACGACGACTGGTGTTGCCAGCAGTGAGAATTTTGACTCATTCCGAGTGGTTCTGACTAGTCCTAGTGAGCTCAGCTATCATTTGAGGAAACAGGTTATTGGTTCTTCCAATGTTGATGTGGAATGTTCCATTGCTAAAAATTTATTATCGACGCGTGAGAGTGATGGCTTAACGCTGAGACCCTATGATAGTAATTCTAGTGGAGTTGAAGATTTTGACATTCTCTGTTATCTCGAAGCAGAGGAAATGGATCTTTACATGCATGGTCTGGCATTAAAAATTGAAGTTCCCGCAGGCTATTGTGATCACACCCTTTTTGAGCCTTACTGGTTCTACCGTTTTCAACCGGGAAGAACTCCTGCAAAAACAAAATATCGTGAGCCTCTCTATGACTATTCTCGTTTAAATGAAAATTGGCCAAACTGCGATGAAGGGTACTATTTTACTGGGGAAGTTGATCCTGTTAAAGGGCCTATTTATGCGGAAGCTGGTGGAACTTATTCTGCCTGTCAATCTGGAGCAATTACAGTCAGTGATTTTCCACAAAATGAGGCTGGATGGTATTTAGATCATCTTGTTCAGCAGCCTTCAAATGATACTTCTTATACAAAAGAGTGGATTTTTTCTTCTCCCAATGAGCTAAATTTAAAATCAAATATACTACTCTCAAATTATCAGCATAGTCTAGGTTGTTATAGTGGCTCTGGTTTGACAGAGCGATATCGTGCAGAAGAGTTTTTTGATTTTTCAAGAAGTGCTCGCAAAGAGCCGCGGTCTAATGGTTTTGGAGTCGGTGATTCTACAACGGCGCTTGTGGGTCCTAATCCTTCTCCTTTCTATACTTTTTCTTGTTTGGATCGCGCAATGGAAATCAAAGGGCGAATTCGCATTTTGGTGAGAGAGTGGGATAAGGATGAAGATGTTTGGCCACTCGAGGCGATGAGATATGTGGTTCCTGCAGATATGGATATTGAAAGCATTGAGCTGGGAGTGGAAGACGAGCTGGATGAGGTCAATGATATTTTTGATTGGGACGATTTTTATATCACTGAGCGAGAAAGAGACATTAATAATGATGGTTCTATTAATTCAACAGATACTATTTTAAGACTCAATAGTACTCATTTTGCCGCCAATACTTCATGTGATAATTTTGATGTGGTGAATTTTTTAGCGAATCTCAATACATTGTATGCCAATGGTTACAGCCAGGGCATTCGTTTTGTGGCTAAGACTGCTGGGATTGCAGGTGAGGCATTCTCGGTCAAAATTGTCGATGGTGGAATTGCTGGTGCAGAAACAGTTACCGTCTCAGGGAGTACCATTACTGTTGCCGCAAACTTAGGGACATCAACAGTTGCCCAAGTCGTCTCTGCCCTTATGACCAATGGAACGATCAATGCATATGAAGAAGTTGCAGGGACGATTAATGCGGCTTCTAATACCTTTCTTCTTCTTTCCACAAGGATTGACTCAGACTTCCAGGTATTTGCTTATCCAGGAGGTGACCTATGATGGGCTTCAAGTGGGTATCCTTCGTTTTATTGTTTGCCTTCGTCGTTTCTTGTGGGACGAAGTTTGATGACGAGATTGCCATTGAAGAGGCTGTTGAAAATGGGCAAAATGGTAGTACAGATGTTACGACTGGCACTGCGGTTGATGGGGATTTTTCAGCTTTTCAGCTTTCTGTAGAAGTTGAGACTCCAGATAACTTCTATATGCATAAGGCTTCTTCGGATATGAGCGCGAGTTGTTCTATTCCTAAGGCGCGCCTAACGACTGCAGCTTTCAATGATGAAAATAATATTCTTTGCTATCTCGAGGCGGAAGAGCTTGATCTCCACTATAATGGTTTTGGTATAAAAATTGATGTCCCCAAGGGCTACTGTGATTATACTGAGTTTCGGCCCTTTTGGTTTTACCAATTTCAGCCTGGAAATACATATGATAATGGGAGCTATAAAAGTTATGAAATCGTAGATGATGTTTGTGGCGAGTTTCCGACAGCATGTGATGGGCAAACTTATACTGACCCTTCGTCTGATACGCCCAAGGCTTGTATCAATAAAGCTGCTGCTGGGTTAGATGAGATTCAGTGGACGTATAGCTATACATCTGAACTTCATCCTGAGTATCCTAATTGTGATGAGGGATCGCTTCAGGAAAATATTTTTGGAATTGAAGCAGAGCAAGAGGATGCAACATTTGCTTTTAAGGTAGGTGCAGGTGGATCGGAGACTCGAGCGACTTTAAGTCTTGGAGGAGCAGGAAGCGATGATATCACCTATACTGCAGTAACTGCAGGTGCCACAGGGAACAGTATTAGTATTCAATATGTTGCTGGTGGGGTTCAGGGGTCTGAGGTCGTGACAGTCACTGATCAGGCTATTGAAGTGCAAATTGCCGATGGGGCCTCTACGGCCGATGAGGTCGTTGCCGCTATTTCTTCTAATAGTGCGGCAACTGCTTTAGTTAAAGCTGTTTCGAATAATTCTACAGAAGTTCAAAGTGCAATGGGAGCAGCATCTAACTTGACCGGAGGAGGGGCAAATGTAGAGTGTTTGGAGTCTGGAGATGTTCCTTGTAATTATTCTGCTCCAGATACAGATCCTGCCAGTACGAATGATTCTTATCTCCTTTTACCAGGGGGTGAGTACTATGTGCGCTATACTTACGATGGTCGCTTAGCTGCAGAGCCCGCAATGACTGGGGATGTTGCTTCTTTAACTGAAATTTCAGTGACGCTCGATATTGAGGATGGGCAAACAGCAATTTGTACTAAAACAGCTACTGCTATTAACGCTGGCTCAGGGGGGACTTTGAGTGCCTCTTGCACAAACCCTCCTAATTTGGTGGTTACCGATGTTGTTGATGTTGCAGAAAACACAGCTGATGCCGCACCTGGACTTTTTGGACTGTTATCTGCTGCCGTTGAGTTGAGTCGTGATGGTATTTGTCGTGCTACAGAGCCTTACTCATTTGAGTTAACTTTTAATGATGCTGCCGGAGGAGATGGCGCAACCCCTTGTCCTGTTACAGGAGCAAATTGCAATTATGCAGCAGCTTCATCTTTTGCTTCAAATGATAATTATATTGTTCTTCCTGGCAAAGAAAATTATGTCATTTTCTTTGTTTATAATAATTCAACGCCTCGTTATCCAGCTTTGAGTAATGCGCAATTTATTAGAGTGGATATTAACAATTTAGATACCGCTGCTGACGTTTGTGATGCTGTTCGTTCTAAAATTACAGATATGAGTGCAGAGATTGGTTTTTCAACTGATGCAAGTTGCACTGGTTCTACTTTGACTATTCGTGATAACCAAAAACTGGTCGATGATCTCAATTATCCTGCTTATATTCAGGGCTTTGGTGATTCTGTCACTTTTGGCATTCCTTATGGGGGTGTAATTCGAACAGTTGATCCAGTTAAGTCACCGGGCAAGCATGGTAATTGTGTTGCAGGGGCAATCACGATGTCTGATTTTGAGCAAGATGATCAAACCATGTACTATAAAAATCGTCAGTATGCAGAGCCTGAAGGCGGGAGTGCTTATTCTGAAACTTGGACCTTTACCTCTCCTTTTGACATGGACAAGCAGTTCACCAATCTTTCTTTGGCCAATTTTACTAGTAAAATTGGTTGCTATAGTGATGATTATAAATTTGAACATGCCGCTCTATGGGAAGTAAGTCGTCAGTCTAGTGAAATTGATAGTGCTGATGGACTTAATGATTTTAGAAGGGGACCTTTTGGCCGTGGAATTGTTGGTACTTCTGAAGAATTTAATTGGAAGGAGCGACCTCACCCTCAACCGATGTATGAAGTTATTTGTCTCGATGAAGCAAAAGAGGTAAAAGGCCGTATTCGTTTACTTGTCAGGGACTGGGATGTTTCGCCTGTCGCGGGAGCTTGGGCCTTCTCTAATGTTGGTGCCGTTAATCCTAATGGGGGCACTGGTTATATGGACAATAGCCTGACGCAAGGTGGAACACCTTTGAATGATTATTATGATTGGGATGATTTTTATCGGCTAACTACTTTTGATGAAACGAATTTTGGAGTGGATAGCTGTACTAATATTCCGGCAGGTCGTTTACCTACAGAATTACCTTCCGCGGGAACGGGACAGCAGATTTTCACTTTCCCAAGTGGGGCATTGTAGCTTTATCTAATGATTTTAATATTTAGGAAGGGGAAGCCTTAAAGGCTTCCCCTTTTTTTTCCTATTTCGCTTCTGCTAGGATGTTTTTGAGTGCCTCATAGTCAAGGCGAATGAGAATGCCAGCATGAGTGTGAGATTCATCGTAACCAAGAATATTAATTTTACCAATTTTTTGTCCTTTCCCGTAAAGAGGAAGTGGAAGTCCTGAGATATCTGGGAAGAGTTGTAAAATTTTGACTCCATTTTTCCAATTGTTTACGCTATCAAAAAGATCTCCAACTTTGGGAACTTCAACATAGGAACCAAAGACTTGATAGTGGCCATCGGCATACACTTGCACTTTTTTTCCATTGATTTCTTTTTCTACACCAGAGAGTCCATCGTGAATGGTTCCATCAATAAAAAGAGGAAAGGTCTCGCGTCCAGGAAGTTTTAATACTTCATAATCGGTGTAGCGGTAGAGATCTTCTTCGTAGATTTTGAGCACAATTTGAGAGCCATTTTCTACTGGTGCAACTTGAATCGATGAGCTGAGTTCTGGAATAGTGTAGGAGAAAGCACCTAGATTTAGCTTGGGAGCATCAACAGCGACATTGATGTAGTACTTTCCATCTCCATCTTGCGTGAAGGTAATTTCACTGTGTTCTCTGATCTTGTCTCTAATTTCTTTGGCGCGTTCAACGAAACGTTGCCAATTGTGCTTAAAGCTAACCTCCATCTCTTGGCGAGCAGCTTTGCGTTCTTTGAGGCAGATGCTTAGTTTCTTTTTTTCTTTGAAAAGGCAATTTTTAAAATCCTTTTCAATTTGCATGCGAATTTTCATACGCGCTTTGAATTCATCAAAGGAGCTAGCTTCAGCAGTTCGAGGAGCAAAAGAAAAGCAGAGGAATCCCAAAAGAAGTAGGGCGTTAACGATAATGATATTGTTCATGGTGTACTCGCAAGCGAAACGAGGTTTTCGCTCAGTCTTTGATTGCTTGGTGGAGAAAACGTACCACGGGAATAAACGTACGGCCCAAGTTCAAAGCATTCACCCAAAAATGTGCGAACAGTGTCATCTAGTGTAACAAAGAAAAGTTGAGTCTTGAGAACACCCTCGAAAAAACAGTTAGTTAAGCCATTGACCTTATTCTGAACAAAATAAGTCAGGTATTACTTTATTCTTCCTCAGATAGATTCGATTCGGTTCTTGCAAAACGCAGTAAAAAGGAATCGAGCCTCATTACAAAGGCCATAGAGGGATCAAAAAATTCAAGCCCCACTAGGTGGCCTCCCAGCTCGGGTTTGGCAATCACGTTTCGAACATGAACGGATAGAGTATGTTTGACCATCATTAGCTTGAGCTCTAGTCCTAATTCATCTCCCATTTTTAACTGTTGAACTTCAGCATCTGAGGCAATAAAAGAGAGGCCTTTAGCCCCGATATCAAAAGGGAGTTTATCGAGATTCATTAAGACACGATCTCCTTTTTTGCCGTTGGGGAAAATACTTACATGGGCATGCACTTTCTCTTGTTCCTCTTTGGGAAGTTTGGAGATGATAACTCTTTGGTATTCACGTTGATTTGCTTCAGAAATAATTTTGGAAAGATCAATACTTGCTTCACCTTCTTCGCTAAATTGTACCTCTCCTTTGAAATCAACCAATTCTCCTGATATGTAGAGTGAAAGAGTTGTTCCGGAGAGACAAATTTCCTCAAAAGGAGTTTGCAGACGATCTTCTTTATTGAATTGGGTAATGCGAATTGTTTTATTGTTTTCATTAAAGCTTTGAAAAAGGGCATAAGCATAGCGAATAGGCCCTGCTTCTTTAAGTTCATCATCACTTTGCCAGATAATGAGTTCTTCATGAGAGGGAAGTGTTTGCAAAATATTTTTAAGGTTGCGTGTTGTTTGAGAGCGAACAAGTTTTGTTACATCAAGCATAATTTTATCCAAGCTAAGAGTTCAATCATCGACTTTCTTCATTATCCAAATAAGCATAAAAAAATGCAAGGGGGAAGCGGTATTAAGATTTGCGTCAAAAAGAGACAAGGGCCAGCTTGTGCTGGCCCTCCGAGAGTGAGAGTGAGTATGAGGTTCTTTTTTAGGGAACCTCATAAAAAACAGTTATTTTGAAAACACTGACTTTCCCTTTGAATTCTAGTTCTAAATCTCTTAATTCTGCTTGGATATCAGAAAAGACTACCTGACTTTTTTGTTCGGAAAGATTTTGACTTGCGACTTTAGAGAAGCCACGTTGCAACAAAGAGATAGAGGCTTGAGCTTTTTTCATCTCTGCTGCTGCTTGAATTTGGATTTTGGTGATCTGAGCAAAGCGTAGTGCACTGCTTGAGATGAGCCTATCCATGGCAATCGTTTCATTACGCGCAGAAAGGGATACGTCAAAGCTCATTTTGTCGATAGCAGGGCTTGTATTGAATCCACCTCCGTGAGAAGACTGCTCCATGACAATCATTACTTCTTCAATGAAAAGGTCTCCCTGAGTAACCAGCTCTAGTGAACGTAAATTTTGTCCAATAACGAGTTCCATTTGACGAGAGCTGGCAAAATTAAAGGGAAGCATTTTGGAAATACTATCAACGCTTTTACTTTGCAGCGTTTGGTTATTTGCCAGAATGGAAAGTTGGGCCGCTGATCTACTACGAGATTGGCTTGCATTGGCCGTTACGACAATTCTTTGAATAACAGCTCCATTGTGTATTCTGGAAATTCCAAGTAGGTGCTCAAGATCAATGTATTGAGTTCCTCGGAAAGATTGCATGAGCTTTTGGCGTAGAGTAATTTTTCCTGCTGGAACAGGGAATGAATCAACGCTGGACTTTAGTTTGATGGCCATACTAATGACTTGCATCTTTCCTGAAAAGTCAGCTTTGAGTTGTTGGATATCTCTTCCAATGATACTTCTGCCAACAGGAAAATCAAAGGTGAGCTCTGATATTTGGCGAGAAGATTGGAGTTCTTTGACACTACTTTCCGAAAATTTATTGACGACCAGTGAGGCGAGGGCCCTATCCCAAGAGCTACTGAAATAATCCTTTTGGGCCAAAATGGTTACCGATTCAATTTCTTGCCCCTGGAATTCATCGAGAGAAAATTTATTGAAGATATTGATTGAATCTTGGAATTCGATTTGTTTGTTAAAAGACTTGGTTAGTGTCCTGTCTTGAGACCCCCAAAAGTCCCCCTGACTTTGGTTCTGATTAGAGATTGGCCGGTGGTCTTGGGCGCGGGCAAAAGTGAATGATAAACACAGAAACATGAAAACTAATAGTTGTCTCATCATAGGCTCTCCTCAATTTTATTCTTCTCTCTTAGGGGCCAGATAAAATCTTCCCCCAAAAAACTGAGAGCAAGAGACTTGCCAATTTGGGCGAATAAAATTTAGATGAGTAAAATCAGGGAGATAGATAATCTAAATGTCTTTTAATTACAGAGGCTTGATGCTTCGCTTCTAAGTGAGAAATATTTACAAAAGTTTGACCAAAAGATGGCCATCGACTATGATGAGGGCCCGCGTTAATGGTGCCAGAAAGGCCATGAGTGTCAGTTTGACGCTTTTATTTGGAATATTTTGCATCCATATATATTAAAGGAGTCTTGAGCATGAAAAAGAGTTTTGATCGCGAAATCATTGATTATGGTCATCGCAAGTTCCGTGATGATGAATTTTGGAAAGAGATTCCTGCCTGGAAAAATGTTACCGAAGCAGAATTCGGTGATCATATGTGGCAACAAAAAAATACAGTGCGCAGTTTCGAGCAAGTAAAAGAAATCTTGGGAAGTCGTTTAACAGACAGGGTTGCCAAAGACCTGGAAGAAGGGCTTCGCAAAACACCGATGAACATTCGCATCACTCCTTATGTTTTTTCTTTGATTAATTGGGAAGATGCCGAAAACGATCCTTTGCGTAAACAGTTTCTTCCCTTAGGGACTCAGTTTTTAGAAGACCATCCTTTCTATATGGAAGATTCTTTGGCCGAAGATACCGATTCTCCTGTGCCAACGTTGACTCATCGCTATCCCGATAAAGTTCTTTTCTTACCTGTTTCCGTATGTCCTGTTTATTGCTTGTATTGTACACGCAGTCGAATGGTGGGTGGTTCTACCGAAGGCCGCGAAAAAACGGTCCGTGGTAATAAGGAAAACTGGCCACAAGTTTTTGAATACATCAAAAATAAAGACCAGGTGGAAGATGTGGTTATCTCTGGAGGAGATGCTTCTATGCTTTCTCCGTCTCAATTAAAAGAGATTGGTGAAACTCTTCTTGATATTGACCATGTGAGAAGAATTCGTATTGCTACCAAAGCTGTTAGTATCTTCCCTCAAAAATTTATTTCTGATGAAAAATGGATGGATGCTTTGATTGGTCTTAAGCAAAAGGCGAAGAGTTTAGGCAAGATGATTATGGTTCATACCCACTTTTCTAGTCCCAATGAGATTACTATTTGGTCTAAGCGTGCTATGGACCGCCTTTTTGCTGCAGATATTCCTGTACGCAACCAAGCAGTGCTTCAAACTGGTGTGAACAACGATCCCAATACTATGATCCGTTTGACTCGTCAGTTGGGTTATATGAATCTTCAACCATACTATGTTTTCGTACACGACATGGTTCCTGGTTGCGAACACTTGAGAACTACCTTGCGTGAAGCTTTGGAAATTGAAAAAGCAGTACGCGGAACAACTGGTGGTTATCATATGCCGACCTTTGTCTGTGATCTTCCTGGCGGCGGTGGCAAGCGTCATATTGCAAGCTTTGAATATTATGACGAAGAAAATGGTATTTCCGTTTGGAAAGCTCCCAATGTAAAACCTGGCGAAGTTTTCATGTATTTTGATCCTATTTGGAAACTTTCTAAAGAAGCACAAAAGCGTTGGGCCGACGAGACGACTCGCAACCAAATGCTAGAAGACGCCAAAAAGAAAGTGCTTTCATAAAGAGGCAAAATGAAACTAAATAAAAGCATAATTGGCATGATCCATGTGGATGCTTTAGCTGGAACTCCCCATTATAAGGGGAGTTTTCAGTCTATAGTGGATAAAGCTTTGGATGAGGCGTGCACTTATCAAAAAGCAGGCATTGATATTCTCATGATTGAGAATATGTTCGATGTCCCTTATATGAATAGGAAGGTGGGACCTGAGATTACGGCCTCCATGGCGGTGATTGCGCGTGAGATTAAGCGGGAAATCAATCTTCCTTTGGGAATGCAAATTTTGGCCGGCGCCAATAACGACGCTATGGCCGCATCTCTTGTTTCGGGAGCGGATTTTATTAGCGCCGAAGGATTTGTTTTTTCTCATATTGCCGACGAAGGACAGATGGATGCTTGTGCCGGAGAGTTGATGCGTTATCGCAAAGAAATTGGCGCCCAAAATGTGAAGGTTTTTTGCGATATCAAAAAGAAGCATTCCTCTCATGCCTTGACTTCAGATGTGGATATTGTGGAGACGGCCAAGGCGGCGGAGTTCTTTTTGAGTGATGGCGTTATTGTGACAGGTGCCAGCACGGGGGCCATTGCTTCCGTGGATGAACTAAAGGCAACCAAAGCGGCCGTAAAAATCCCAGTCTTGATTGGCTCAGGAGTGACTTTGGACAATGTGGATCAGTATCTAGCTTATGCTGATGCCATCATCGTCGGTTCCCATTTTAAAGAGGGTGGCTTTTGGCGTAACCCCGTTTCCGAAAAAATTGTAAAACGCTTTATGGAGAAGGTTGCATCTTTGCGTTAACTCCATATAATAAATTCTTCAGCGGTCCCATAGTTAAACGGATATAACGGGTCTTTCCTAAAGATCAATTAGAGGTTCGATTCCTCTTGGGACCGCCACTTTAGGTACGTGGATACTTTTGCTAAGCGCTGCTCAAAGGAGATTTACGTGAGAAATTTTCTACCAATACTTCTTAAACATTACGGCATGGGGATTATTATCCTAATTCTTTGGAAGTTAAATCCAGAGTTTATGTACAAAATAGGCAATACGCCTTGGTGGGTAAAAAAATTTGGCAAAGAGAAAACTCGTGCAGTGATGCTCATTATTGGGATAATTTTATTAGTATTTGGTTTTTTGTCCCATATGAAGTTGGTCTATTTTAGCAAAAGATTAATCTAAGCGAGTTGAAATTTCTTTTAGGCGTCTTTTTCAAAACTTTTAACATTGTAACTTTTTCATTCCATTATATTTTTCTGGGGAGAGGAGAGCTCTGCTGCTATTATCGCCGCTAATTGTATTTAAATGAAATGAGGTTTTATGAAAAAAATATTGGCCGGTTTATTGGTTCTTTCAAGTGGTTCTTGCTTTGCGACTAATACTGCGGAAGTCCTGTGTTACAGCGAAACAGCTTCCCTGACTTATAATTTGCAAATTTCTTATGATCAAAATAGGGAAGGATACAAAAGAGAAGTTAGCTTGAAAATTTATTCTAAAACAAAAAATAAAGTGTTAACCGCACTCACTGCTCCAATCAGTCGAGCACAGACCGAATATTGGAGACCAGATGGTGATCCTGCTTATAACCTCTACGAGGTTGCGATGAAAAAGGCAAATCGAATTGTCGAGACAGGTAAGCCCATTAGTAAAATGAATATTTTTCTTTTCCCATTTTCAGATGATGAGTTAAAGAAGATGACTGTTGAATTTAAAACGAAGCAACCTGGTGAAGACTACAGAAGCTATAAAAGAAATATGATGTGCAAAGTCTTTAATGACTTATTGCTGTAGAGAATGTTCTGATAAAAGAAGTCCAAGAAACATCCTCAAATTAATTTGGGGACTCTTACAGTCCAGGTGTCCCCATGAAATAGAGTTGCTCGACACAAGCATTAATTGCCTCTCGAGCGCCAAGCAATAAGAGAATGTCGGTTGCTGATAATCCTTCCTGCTCATGTCCTTGATTATTTTTTGTTTCATTTAACTTATTGTTGATATAGCCATCGAGAGCAAATATCGCATCTTTGATATTTTCTTTGGCCGTTTGTGATAGAGGATTTTCAAAAACGGAACGAGTAATTTGACATTGAAGCATATCTAATTCTTCCATTTTTTTTGTTACTTCGAGTGATGTTCCGGGATTTTTTTCAAGATACTCTTCAAGCGAAAGACAGCGAAAGTAGTTTCCGTACTTCGGACATCCGCCAAAGATAATATGAGGCTTTCCTTTGACATGGTAACATCTTCGACTATTGATGCCGTAAACCTTGAATACATTTTCTAGTTTTTGAATGGCATAGGGTTGTGATTTGATGTAGCCATTTTTTGAATAGGAAAGTTCTGGCGAAATATAGGTGAAGCCATGATATTCCTGAGACGGTTTTTCTTTTTTGGAGAATTGGTTTTGCCGTATGGCGATAATATCTCCTGGCCTTGGGGCTTCTCCAACCTCTCTTTCGCGGCAAAGAGGAGAGTTAAGCCAAAAATTTATTTCCTCTTGGCTAGTATAGCGATGCGATGGCAAAATATTTCCTGTGACAAGGGCATTATTCCAGCAGTTGGGGCCATGGCAACTAGGGTTGGAATTTGCTCGAGAAGCGATCTCTTGGGGGAGAAGAGTGGTGATATTCACCGAGCAGAACTTATCAGTACATACACACTCAGGAATTTGAAAGTTTTCTTTTTGCGCAATTTCTTTTTTGTTGAACTCAATTAGAGCTAAAATTTGTTTTTTTAGTACAGAACATTTATCTGCTTTAAGAACGACTTGTTGATCTTCTTTATTATCAATTGTGAAATAATTGTCTCGTAATTTCTCATTTCCGGTAATTGTTTTGCTATAGCTTGCTTCAATCTTCTCTCCTGCAACAGTGAATTGTGCATATATGTTGAGCGGAAATATAAATATGAGACTCACTATGCTTGCATATGTTTTTAGGACATTAATTGGTTTCATTTGTGGGCTCCAGAGGGGTACTCCCCACTATAATTCTATAGAAAATTAATGTCTGGAGCTAGCTTGTAATTTATACCACGGACAATGACCGAGCAACTCGCTCGGTTTCTAACGTTCTTCAATAAAATTCCGATGAGCTGGTATGGTACGTGTACTTAGCTTGTTGATATTTCTTTTATCCAGTTTTGCTGTTTGGGGTTCTAATCCTTATTGCTCGCAATTTTTCTATAAGCCTCAATCTGCCTACTATCACGAAGTCAAAAAAAGTTTCCAATCTGTTATCAAGCGAAACAAGCCTGTTATTGTTGCTCATGGCAAGAATACAAATATAGCCCCAGAGTCTACTTGGAAGAATATGGAATATTCTCTTAGTAAGGGAGAGGAGTGGATTTCTTGTCTGGAAATTGATGCGCAGATTACCCGTGATGGTCAATTTGTTGTTGCGCATGATCCAACTTTTCATCGTTTAATGGAGGGCTATCAAACTCCACAGGTGCAAATTGATCGTTTTTGGAGAGAGCACTACGATCTTGCCAAGTCTAAAGAAGGGCAGTGGGATTTTGGTCTTTTTGATGAAGTCTATTGGTATAAATTTAATGAAATCAAAAAGAATTTTGCTATTACTGATCCCAATACTCATCTTGATCATGAGGTCATTGGTTTGGATGAGATTTTAAAAAGCATTGAAACTCCTGGTCAAATGAAAATTCCGCGTCATGTGGCTCAGTCGCGCGCACCACCTTATCAGCAAGTGACTATTCCGGAAGAAGTTGTTGAGGTGAACCAGGACTTGATCATTTATGTGGATTTAAAGGCCACCAATCATCTTGCTCGTAGACTCGAAGGTCTTTCTGATTGGCATTGGATTCGCAATTCATGGAGTTTAGAGCAGTTGACTGATTTTACTCGTGAAACCATCCAGAGTTTGTCGTCTTCTCTTTTTAAATACAGCGCTCATGGAAAAGTTTTTATTACAGTTCGTCATCCTCAAGTTGCACAGATGGTGCGTGATATTGATCCCCATATTAATTTTATGGTGAGTACTGAGCTTGTTGGTGTGGACAGCTCGGCCGATGATTTTATTAGAGAAATGAGTAAGTTTTTATACCTTGAGCCAGAGCTTGTTGAAGTAAAATTTTTGCCCCATATTTTAGATCCCAAAGTTCGTATGTGGGCCAAGCAAAATCACTTACAGCTTTTTTTTAATCAAATTAAAGAAGTGGATATGCGCCAATTTGAGGGGATTTACAAGGATGATCTTCCTCGTCTTTTAGACGACTTATTAAAAGAAGGGGATGATATTATGCTACAGACCAATACCGTTGAAGCGTTGAAAAGCTATCTTCGTTCTCGATATCCTTAATGTTTATTTGAGGAGTTATTTTATATGAAATTTCTTTTGCAATCACCTGTTGTTTTTAAGGGTAAAAATTGGACATTAAAAGAATATCAGGAAACATTTATTCAAGAGCAAGAGGGGTCTTGTTTAGGTCTTTCTCAGGAAATTGATTGGAAAATTCCTGCTTCTTTGCAATTAAAGGTCGATGAAAAAGGCAAGTTAAAGGCATTTTTCGGTGATACAACGGTGATTAAACTTAGAGAGCAAAAAGATTTGGATTTTTTTTCATCCCTACAAAAATCATTGCATCAACATCTGGGAGATTGCTTGGCCAGTCCTTTGCATTCTGAGACCTTTCATATGACAACTCATGATTTGAGTAATGGTCCTCAATTGCAAGCTTTGCAAAGTAATATGAAAGAAAATGAGAAGCGACTGCGCCCATTTTTAACAGAACTTCGCTCCTTCTTGCGCGAAAATCCTCAAGAGGGCCCTTTGCGTATGCGCTGTACTAACTTATATCCTTGTTTGAATATTTCAATTTTAGCGGCTTTGGTGCCAGCAGATGAGGAGAGTTTTAAAAAGCTTGCTGCGATTTATAATTTTGTTGATAAAATTTCTTACTTGGATTATTGGCCTCGCTTTCATATCACAATGGCTTATTTCTTTCCTCGAAAAATGACCGCGTCAGAAAGTTTATTGATTGGGAAGACACTGCAGCAATATAATCCTATAAATTATGAATTTGAATTGAATTTATCAGAATTGGTTTATCAATATTTCATAGATATGAATTCTTATCGAGATCAGCTTTGATCTTCGTCTTTAAATATTTTTTGGATGCCAATTAATTCTGAATTAATATCTTTGATGAGTTTTTGAATGTTCAAAAGGCGCAATTTGACTTGCTTTTCTAATTCAGCTTTTTGCTCTTTAAAGTCTTCTGCCATTTTTTTCTTTTTTTCTTCCAGCAGGCTTTTATTTGATTGCAGTACTTCTTGTTGAACACAAGAGAGAAGTTCTGACTTGATTTGCTCAATCATGTCACTTGAAATAATTTTTTCATTTTTTACTTTTGCTTCTTTCTCTTCCTCTTTTGAGGCTTTTGCTTCAAAGGAACGAAATTCTTGCATGGGAGATTCTTCTTCGCTATCTGCTTCGTCTTCTTCAGCTTCTTTTGCTTTGCGAAGTTCTTTCATCATATCATCTGAAAGTGTAATTTGTGCGGTAAATTCTAAGTCAGAAGATTCATCATCATCTTGATCGGCCATACATTCCCCAAAGAAGAAGTTTTCTATACAATAGTTTATCAAAAAGAAAAAAGTATGCTGCTAGGATTTTATTTCCGATATTTCTTGATGCCCTTTGTCGGGTAATTGGTAATTGCATATATCTCAGAATCATTTACAATAAGTATATATCTACAAAATTTAATAGTTATGCCTGTTTGATAAATCAAGGAAGATAGTGCTATGAAAAAAAAGACTCTGCTTAAGCGTGATCCTCAATGGTATAAAGATGCAATTATTTATGAAGTCCATGTAAAAACTTTTTGTGATAAAAATGGCGATGGCATTGGTGATTTTAAAGGTTTGACTAGCAAATTGGATTATCTTGAAAATCTTGGCGTAACAGCAATCTGGTTACTTCCTTTTTATCCTTCTCCACTGCGCGATGATGGTTATGATACTGCTGATTACATGGATGTTAATCCTCAATATGGAACCCTTAAGGACTTCAAAGAGCTTTTAGCTGAGGCTCACAAAAGGGGCATTCGTGTTATTACAGAGCTCGTTCTTAACCATACTTCCAATGAGCATCAATGGTTTCAAGCTGCTCGCAAAGCTCCTCCCGGAAGTCCAGAGCGAGATTTCTATGTTTGGAGTGATAACTCCGAAAAATATAAAGATGCGCGTATTATTTTTACAGATTTTGAGGCTTCTAATTGGACTTGGGATTCAGTTGCAGGAGCTTATTATTGGCATCGTTTTTATTCTCATCAGCCCGATTTAAATTTTGATAATCCCGCAGTTCATAAGGCTTTATTTGCTGTTATCGATTATTGGTTTGGAATGGGGGTTGATGGCTTGCGCTTGGATGCCGTTCCCTACCTTTATGAACGCGAGGAAACGAATTGTGAAAACTTACCAGAGACTCATCAATTTTTAAAAAAGTTACGAGCTCATATTGATAGTAAATTTGAGGATAAAATGCTTTTGGCCGAAGCGAATCAATGGCCAGAAGATGCGGTCGATTATTTTGGGAAAGGGGATGAATGCCACATGGCCTTTCATTTTCCAATCATGCCTCGCATTTATATGTCATTGCAGGTCGAAGATAGTTTTCCTCTAATTGATATTTTGCGCAGCACCCCTGATATTCCTGAAAATTGTCAGTGGGCAACCTTTTTGCGGAATCACGATGAGTTAACTTTAGAGATGGTGACTGATGAGGAAAGGGATCGCATGTATCGCTATTATGCACAAGATCCTAAGGCGAAAATTAATGTGGGTATCCGTCGTCGGCTAGCACCTCTTTTGCATAATAATAGAAGAAAGTTGGAATTGGTTAATATTCTTCTTTTCACTATGCCGGGAACTCCTGTCATTTATTATGGGGATGAAATTGGGATGGGAGATAATTTTTATCTGGGAGATCGTAATGGCGTTCGGACGCCAATGCAGTGGAGCACCGACCGCAATGGTGGTTTTTCTCGAGCTAATCCTCAGGGACTGTATTTGCCTCCGATTATTGACCCCGAATATCACTTTGAATCAGTGAATGTGGAGAATCAGGAGCGCAATCTTTTTTCATTATTATGGTGGATGAAAGGACTTATTTCAGCGCGCAAAAAAAATAAAGCATTAGGGCGAGGTGATTTTCGCTTGATTAATTCATCTAACTCCAAAGTTTTTTCTTTTGTGAGAACTTGGAATGATGAAAAAATTTTGGTCGTTATTAATCTTTCAAAATATGCTCAACTTACCGAAATCGAAGTTGATGCCTTTGAGGGCTATATACCCATTGAAGTTTTCAGTAAAAACAAATTCGCTGCTCTTACTAAAGATCGCTATTCACTGACTTTAGGAGGGCATGATTATTTCCTTTTTACATTAGAAGAAGGTGGGCAAGAGAGTATTTCTCGAAAAATACCAAATATTGAGTTATCAGATGATTGGAGTAGCCTATATTTTGATTCCATGAAGCCTCTAATGGAAGGTAAAATTCTTCCTAAGTATCTCAAACATAGCACTGAATTTATCTATGAAACTCGCACAATCAGTAATGTGAAAATTGTGGAGCAAGTTCATTACAGTCAAGAACCTCTGGCACGACTTTATGTCGTCGAAATACATTTTAGTGAAGGGACGAATGAGTTATTGCTTCTACCGGTAAATCTCGCGTTAAGTGATCAAGAAAAGCGAAATATTCCAGAGTATGAAACTTATGGGATTGCCAATGTCGTTTTAAATGGACAAGAAGCTTCCTTTTATGAGAGCCGTAAGGATTCTACCTTTCGCGATTTTCTTTTTGATATCATTTTTAGTAAGAAAAAAATTAAAGGCCTTGCCGGAGATATTCAGGGATATTCTGGGATGCTGTTGAAAAAGTTTACTTCTAGGGGTGAGGACGTTCGCTCGCGAACTTATAAAAATGGACAAAAAGATACTTCATTTGTTTTTGCCGACAAGTTTATTTTAAAGCTTTTTAGACGCTTTAAAGAGGGAGTCAATCCTAGTGTTGAACTGCGACAACTGTTGACGGAAAAAGCAAAATTTGAGTGCGTTCCTGATTATGTTGGTAAAATTGAATATCGTCCGAATACCAATGCTCCTATTTCTACCATTGGTATTTTGAGCGAGTTTATTGAGCGCGATGATACAGCTTGGAGCTACACTCTTTCAGCCTTAGGTCGCTTTTTTGATGCTGTTTTGGAGAGAAAGGAAGAGCTCTCCGGTTTTCAAATTGGGGTAGTGCCTTCACTCGTTGATTACAAAACTTTAGAAATGCCTGAGTTATTGCGAGAGCTCATCGGTGGCGAATTTATTGAAAATATTCGTCGACTTGCTGTCCGAACTGCTCAGATGCATTTGGCCCTAGAGCATATTTCAGATAGCAAGGATTATGCGCCAGAAGAATTCTCTCTTTTACATCAACGCTCAATGTTCCAGGCATTGCAGACAAAAGTGCGTAAAACTTTTGAACTACTCAAAAATAAAAAAAATGTGATAGATGAGGATATTATGCCGCTTTATCAAGATATCCTTGCTCGTGAAAAAGAAATTATGGATATCATGAAACGCATCACACATGACAAAATTGAAGCAACACGTATTCGGGTGCATGGCGATTATCAATTGGGTAGGGTTTTCTATACGGGAGATGATTTTAAAATCCTCGATATGGAAGGAGATCCAATTCATGCCAGTCGTACTCGTCGTTTTAAGCAATCTGCATTTCGTGATGTCGCTTCTATGATCCGTTCTTTTCATTATGCAACACTCGGAGCATTGCGCTGGGAGCATGCTTATCGTAATCGTGATATAAAGTTTTTGGAAAATTGGACTGTGCCTTGGTACTCATTTGTTAGTGGCGTTTTTCTCTTTAGTTATTTGGAAGTTGCGCGAGGGGCGAGTTTTATTCCTCGTAAATCTCAGCAAATTGATGTGTTGTTAGAAATCTTTTTATTGGAGAATGCAATTGATGAATTGGCTTTTGATTTAGAGAGAAAACCTGAGGCTGTCGTCATTGGGTTGCAAGGGATTGATGACATTTTAGGGCGGATTAAGTAGGGGGATTTATGAGTTTGAAAAGAAGTTCCGGAATTCTTTTGCCTGTAATTTCTCTTCCTGGGAAATATGGAATTGGGAAGTTGGGAAAAGAGGCACGACAGTTCATTGATTCATTGAAAAGAAGTGGTGTGTCTTATTGGCAGATATGTCCATTGGGACATACGGGTAAAGAGCATTCTCCTTATATTTGTTTTTCAGCCTTTGCAGGAAATCCTCAATTGATTGACCCCGAATGGCTTGTTTCTAAAAAATTGCTTCTTTCAGGAGATGTAAAAAAAATATTTGGCAAGGGAAAGGTTGGGGCGCAAATTGATTATTCATTCGTTGAAAAGACAAGTGAAGTGATGTTGCGTCTTGCATTTTCTCGTTGGTCTTCTCAAAAGTTTTTAGAATTGAAGAAAGCTTATGATCGTTTTGAAAAACAGAAGCAGTATTGGCTAGATGACTATGCTTTTTTCATGAGCCTTTATGGCCATTTTCAAGAGGAATCTTGGGAAAAATGGCCTGATAATGTTCGCAAGCGAAAGCAATTGAGCAATTTAAGATCCATTTTAGCTCAAGAGATTTCTTTCTATAAATTTGTGCAATTTGTATTTTTTTCTCAGTGGTTAGAACTCAAACAATATGCTCATTCTCAAGGCGTTGGCATTATTGGAGATATTCCGATTTTTGTTTCATATGATAGTGCTGATGTTTGGGCCCATCCTGAATTATTTCTTTTGGATAAGAAGCTTGCACCAACTCATGTTGCGGGTGTGCCTCCTGATTATTTTAGCAAAACGGGGCAGCTATGGGGAAATCCTCTTTATGATTGGAAGAAGATGAAAGAGGATAATTATAATTGGTGGATGGAAGTATTTAAAAATCAAATTGATATGTTTGATATTATTCGCCTCGATCACTTTCGAGGCTTTGCTGGTTATTGGAAGATTAAGGCTACAGAGAAAACTGCGATTAATGGCTTTTGGGAAAAAGGGCCAGGGGCTCCCTTCTTTGAAGCTTTGTTGAAAAAGGCAGGCTCTCTTCCTTTTATTGCTGAAGATCTTGGCGTTATTACGGATGATGTGATTGCTCTTCGTGAGCAGTTTAAGTTTCCTGGAATGAACATTATGCAATTTTCTTTTGATACTGCGGAAGACTCAGCCAAGCTTCCCTGTGAATATTCTCCTAACTCTGTTGTCTATACGGGAACTCATGATAATGATACGAGCCGTGGATGGTTTAAAAGTGTAAAAAGTGCGGATCGCAAAATGATTTTAGAGTATATGAATTGTTCCGCTAAGGATGTGGTCAACGAAATGGTTCGTTGCGCTTTTGCATGTCCATCAGCTTTGGCGATTCTCCCTTTGCAAGATATTCATGATTTAGGGTGTGAGGCTCGTATCAATATTCCGGGGCGGTTTGATGTTATTTATCGTTGGCGTTTGACTGGTTCCCCCCTAAAAAAGAGTGATGAAAAAAAATTGGCCGATTTGAATAGGATTTTTAGGCGGTAAATAAGTCGAGGGGGCATTGGCCCTCTCTATTTGTGGCAACGAAAAATTTCAAATTCCTTGTATTCCAAGCCTATTTTAAGGTATTTCCCTGTCTCATCACTTTCGACGATAAAAGGCATGGTGATCGTTGTTAGCGCAATAGTGGTCCTAGAGCCCTGCTCTTTATAGATGATCGCATATCGCTCACTGTCCTGGTTATTTTCATCATTGGCATTTAGCTCATGGTGAAGAAATTTATTTTTTTCTTCTGGAGAAAATAATTCTTTTTTCTCCCGTTTGACTCTCACCTCTAGGACTTCGGAAAGAGGAATTCCTAATAGGATTGGTTTTTGTTGAATGATGACAAATAAACCCTCTTTTTTCATTGTATCCTCTTTTTATCCAGTTGGGAGTTTTATGGACAAAGAGTTTTTGTTCAATTGGTGGCTGATGTGAGCTTTTCCTCCGTATGCATAAATGAGATGAGAAATGGTAAAAAGATTTAGATCTTGTAATGGGTGAAATGATGTTTCTTCCACGTCATCAAATAATTGGTTGAACGAGTGTCGCTCTTCTTCTGCGAGGTCCCGAAAATTTTGCTCGAAATCAATTTCTACTGATTGGGAGTCTGTGCGAATTGAAATATTTAGTTTTCGTGAGTTTAGTTTTGCCAAGTTAGGAGCTATTCCGGAAGAAAATAGTAGAATGAATAATTCTTCATAAAAATCTAGCTGATCACTGGGAATGGCATTGGGATTTAAAGAATGTTTTAATTCGAAGTCTATATTTTCTTTTTCAAATAGCGATCTAAAGAGAAAAAATGTACTGCGAGAAATATCAGGAATGGCCAGTTGGTCTTTCAAAATAAAACGACTTTGAAAAAAACGATGAAGGTTAGTTTTTATTTTTTTTAATTGCTCCATTGCTAAAAAAATGTTGCAAATTGCTTCGCGATCTTCTGTTTTTAATTTGGCAAAGAGGCTTAGGCCTTGACTAAAAGAAGGGAAGCTATGTTGGTATTTTATTTGCTCTTTATTTTTTATCCCTTGATAAATATTTGATAAGCGAAGTTGTTCCTTTTTATTTCTTGGATCAGAGAGATCAATTTCATTGAATAGATAGTTGATGATTTGCTCTTCTTTATTCAAAAGACTTTCAGAGTCTAAAATGCTTTGTAGGAAGGGGGTGTTTGAGTAATTGGCCAATAGACTTTCTGAAAACGAATAGTTGTCGAGTCCACAGATGGGCGTTTCAGGCAATTTCTCTTGAATAAGTTTAAAATGTTTTTTTTTCCACCAAAAGGGATTGTATTCTGCCAGTACGATATCGTATGTCTGAACTTTGTCTTTGAGAGTATTGAGCATATGGAGATAGGGGACAGTTCTTACCTCAACTTGATAGCGCAGTAAGGCATTTCTTAAAAATGTAGTGAAAGAATTGTCGCTATAAAGATAAAGCAATCTCAATTTTTCCATCTATGCTCCAAGTTATTTGTCCTAATATCGCTCCTAAGCTTGGATGGTATTGTCTCTTGATTTTAAATTCTTAGGGAGAAGGGGACTTGGGGGATAATCTGGGTATTAAAAATACCCAGAAATGGCCTTCTAACTGGTTAAATTGGTTTCGTTTTCTTAATTTTTGCGAGAGAATTTTTGGGAAATAATTTTTATTACCGTCGGGTCTACGTTCATCATCCCTTCTAATCCTAAGTCTGCAAGATTACGAATTGATTCTTCTGCAGAGCTTCCTATGATTCCATCGTCTAGATCCGTGCCATAACCATTTAGGGCCATCATGGCCGAGCGAATGACTGAATCTGCAGAGCTGATTCCTTTCATTGAGCAAGAGGGCTTCGCACCATCACAGACTAAGCCACTAAGATCGGAAATGACGTTATTGATCGCCAAGTTAATAGCGGCGAGATCTGGCCCATTTTTTTGATAGACAATGGCCGATGCACTTGCAATTCCTGCTCCAAGAGCACAGCCACAGAGAACAGAGAGGGGGCCAAGATAAGATTTCACATAGGAATTAATGAGATGTCCTAATGCGATACTTTTTAAAATTGTTTTTTCTGGTGTTTTGATTTCTTGTCCCACAAGATAGGGGATAAGAAAATTGAGAATGCCTTGATTGCCAGAGCCTCCAGAGGTCATGGCCGGAAGTGGAGCGCCTGACATGCGGGCATCAATTCCTGATGATACGGCCAACTTCGTTCTGTAAAAAATATCATTCGCAATAAGCCCATCTTCATTCATTTTTTGTAAAACAAAGGCCGTTCTTTTTTGCTCAGGGCCTTTGCTCGCAAGGGCCAAATTCATCTCGATGCCCTTTTTGATTAAGGAAAAATCTTCATCGTCAAGTTCATCTAGCATCGGAAAGAAATCTTCAATTTGCATTCCCTTGAGGTCTTGGCGATATTGCAAGCTGTTGACGGCAGAAGGTTCATTGCCTAAGCTGGCAAGAGGGATACCATTATTTTCAAGAGATGCAATATTAACATGACCTTTTTCTAAAACAGCTCGGGCCGTATCTTTTCCTTTGGTGAGAGTGACTTCAACTCTGAATCCAGAGATGTCTTTTTGGCAGGAAATTTGAGCCTTTTTATTTTTAATGTAGCTATGTGCTTTTTGAAGATTTTCTTCATTGATTTCACTAAGGATTTCTAGTTTTTTCTCGGGGCAAGCGACCAAGGCACCTAATACGGCCGCCAGAAGATTTCCTTTGCCACCTTGTGTATTGGGAATAATTACCGCGCTTCCATTTTTATAAGTGCCACAATCGACACTAATGGCCAGCTCATCAAATTCCTTTCCCAGTAAGGATGCGGCTAAAGAGGCAGCATAGGCACAGGCTATCGGTTCCGTACATCCTAATGCGGGGTAAACTTCATTGGCAAAAATTTGGTGCAGTAATTTCATGATTCTTTCTTGTATGAGTATTTTCTAAATCCTTGTTTGGGCCCCATCTGGTCGTAGCCGAGATAGATGAATTCATTTTGAGGTGGCACAATTGAAGGATTTTGCTCGCTAGGAATAAACTGATCATTGAGTTGCTTATGTCTATCTTCGTATTCTGTTAGACTGAGGAATCTGCGCTGTAAAAGTTTTTCTTTAGTTTTGAGGGGTAGATTAGATTTAATCGTTCCTGAAAAAACTTTGGCAGAGGCTCCACTTCCATAGGCAAAAAAGAGGGCCTTCTTATTGACACAATTTTCACTAGAAGAAAGCAGAGAGAGCAAACTCAAATAGAGTGAGCCAGTGTATATATTCCCAATGTAGGGAGCCAGCTCGAGGCTGGGATTGATTTTTCGGTTGAGAAAATTTTGAAATTCCTCGGTTTGACTGTAGGCTTTTCGTTCTTCACTCGTGGGCAGTTCTTTATTTTTGAGAAGGAAAGTTGCTGCATGTTTTGCCATTTTGGGAAAAGGAAGATGGAAGAGACAGTAGTCAATGGGGCCATTTAATAGATCGAAGTCTCTGGTTGTTTGCTTGCGGTGAGCAAGGAGGTTTTGATAAGCTTCAAAAGTACATTGCTCATAAATTTGCATTGAGTGTTTGCCATCAACAACAGGAACTTCTTTATTTAAGGGGCGATAGAAATCTGCTGCATTTACTGAGTGAGTGCCCATTGGGCCTGCATCAATTTCAACAAGTCGTGGATTCTCAGAGAGTAAAAGAGCAATGGCCCCTGCGCCTTGCGTGTATTCCGCAGAGCTTTCCAGCTGATATTTGGCAATATCGCTACAGACAACAATGGCATAAGGAGCGGACAAGCGCTTACTTTCTAATAATGCGAGGCTTGATTCAAGTGCATAAGTTGAGCCGATGCAGGCAAATTTATATTCAGCACTGCCTACATGGGAAAAGCTTTCTTCAAAGTAAGCTTCCAACATGCCCATGATATAAGTACCCATATTCTTTGAGTGATCGAGCCCTGTTTCGGTCGCCACTGCCAAATATCCAATCTGGGATGGTTTGATTTCATTTTCTTCCATGAGATTCTTAATGGCCATCGCGGCCATGGTTGCACTGTCTTCATGGTAATCGGGAATACTCATATGTGTGATGCCAATCCCTTTTTCAACTTTTTGACAAAGCAATTCAGGATTCCCTTGAGCGAATATAGAGGCGCGCGCTTGGGCCCAGTCTGCTTGTAGTGCAAGGGCCAGTTTAGGGACATATAAAGTTAGTGCATCAATTCCGTACTTCATGAGCTTCTTATAACGATCTTATAGTCACTTCGCAATAAAAACTTAGAGCCTGAGAACGCTTTTCACTAAAGAGAAGCGACATGCTTTTGTGTCAGTTGCTTGAAGATCTTTCATCACTTGCTCAAAATTTTCTTGGCTTTTTGTTTTATCAAAAAGAGTCATCAATTTGGCAATTAAGCCTCTTAAGTATTTGTTATCTTTAAAACATATCTCCGGATATATTTTGTCTTCACGAGCAAAGCGAGAAGAGAAGTGGCTTTCTCTGATGCTGAGATTAATTTGATCGCGTAGGCTTTCAATACGAGCGTAGAAGAGCTTGAGTAGGGCTTTTTCAGAGCGAGAGTAGGTGTAAAAATATTGACCTAAGTCTGATAAGACATCTTCACTGATAACACCCATTTCTTTTCCTACTTTCCAATTGGCCGCATTTTGTAGGAGCTGATCTGTAATATAGGATATTGCATGAATAAAATTTGTTTCATCCTTGCTAAGATCCTTTTTGATATTTGGTAATTCTTTTTTCAAAGCAAAGAAGGCCATTGGCTTTTCGTTTAACTTCTCATCAAGTGGGTAGCGGATATCATCCATCGGCCCAGGAACCCATTCTCCCTCTTCCACTTTATCGACGTTTTGGAGGGGGACAATGCGGTAATTATACTTTTTGGTATAGCCTTTCTTATGAAAAATGAGACCGTCATAGAGGTAAAAAGCAGCATGGGAACGCGTGCTTTTGGCATCAAAGAGAACTATATCACGCGCTTTTACTTCTTTATGCTCGATGTAGAAGGTCTCGAGAAATTGCTCAAATTCTCTCAAGGATACATAACGAACTTCTTTTGAGGGGAGTATTCCCGAGGAAAGGAGGGCCGTATTGTAGCAATTGGGCCCGCTAAAGTTGGCATAAGAGTTAAAGCTTGTTCCGACAAATTCAGGAAAAAAAGGAGCAAGGTTAAGTAGGTAAGCTTGGGTATCTTCTTTCGCCTCTTTTTCAGCTGCACTTTGGGGAGCGAGCCACTCAAAGTTGAGCTCTTTACTAGAGGAAATTCCCATTTTTTGGCGTAACATCGAGTTGAGATCTTCTTGATCTTGCTGGTTATGAAGAGGGGAAAAAAGATTATTCCCTTGATCTATTTGAGGGATACAGAGTTGTGAATAGCAGCGGTAATTTTCTTGAGCATAGAGCGCTGTTATTTGTAGCAGTGCGAACACGAGAATCAGTTTCATAACTTTGTCCTTTAAGGATTGATTTAATAGATTCACACTAGGCTATAGCGATTAAGACATAGACAGACAATGACTATGTAATTATTACCCAAATACCACCTCAAATAGTTTTAGGCGACAAATCTGGGGAATTGGTCAGTTCCTAGAGATCGAGCATGGTAATGCTATCGACATAAGAGGTTAACTTAATATCTTCGATGTGCTCTGTTTTTTTGAGGAGCTCTGTCATTTTAACAATTGCCTCATGGATCGTATCAATTTTATGTTCTTGGCCCGGCTCAAGTTTTAGAGAAAGCAGAAGTCCTGATATAATGGCCAAAGAATTGCGAAGGTCGTGATTTAAGCGGGCCATGAGGTTACGGACAGCTTCTACTTTTTCTTGTTGGATGAGAACTTTATGAGCTTCAACAAGTTTTAAATGAGTTTCGACACGGGCCCTGAGCTCTACAACGCTAAAGGGTTTGGTCATATAGTCGCTGCCACCATTTTCTAGACCCAGTTTTATATCTTCTGCTTGGTCTTTGGCCGAGAGAAAGATTACGGGGGTACTTTTCCATTTCTCTTCTTTGCGAATTTTTTGGCAAAGCTCGATACCGCTCATTTCTGGCATCATTATATCAAATAACAGAATATCGTACTCATTCTCTTCCATAAGTTTGATTGCTTGCTGAGCATTTGGGGCCGAATCTATTTCAAACTTTTCTTTGAGGGCTTTTTCTATAATTAACCGATTTGTCATTTCATCATCGACAGAGAGAATTCTTCTTTTCATACTTCTTGATCCTTCTGTAGTTGTCTTTTCGTTTCAATGAATGCTTCTTGAAGTTGTCTAAGGAGTTCCTTTACTTTATCGCAGTTGTCTTGGTCTTCTGGAGATGGGTGTTCGTTTGCTAGCACTTCTAATTGAGAGGCAATGGCCTCCATCTTCGAGGCTCCAACATTGGCACTTGAGCTTTTTATCGAATGAGCCTCTAGCACCAAATTGCTGCAGTCTCGCTCCGAGTAGGAGTTGAGAATGTTTTCAATCCGAGAAGGGGTTTCTGCAATATAAACTTCACGCAATGTTTTAATAAGTTCCCAGTCTCCATCAAAGCGAAGTAGTACTTTTTCATCATCTACTACAGACTGTTCTGGCTGGGCTTCTGGCCATGCTTCAAATTGTTGATGGTTTTCATTTTTAACCATCGTTTCCTTTTCTTTGTTCGAGAAGCGATTGATGATTTGAATTAGCTTTTCTTTTTCAAATGGCTTGCTTAAGTAGCCATTCATTCCCGATTGAATGCATTTATCAATGTCATCTTTAGCTGCAAGAGCGGTCAGGGCTATTATTGGTGTTTCTATTTTTTGGCTCCGCAAATATTTTGTCACTTCAATTCCAGACAAAAGAGGCATGTGAACATCCATGAAAATGATATCGAAGGATTCTGCGAGGGCCCTTTGTTGTACTTCTTCTCCATTTGAGACGATCAGTGCTGAAATACCCAAATTCAAGAGCATCTTTTTGATCACTTCTTGGTTGGTGCTTTCGTCTTCTGCAACGAGCAGTTTAAGTTGGTAGAATGAAGAGGTTGATGATATCGAGGATGAAGCCTTTGCCGTTTCTTCCTCTCGCGCCCTGGGGTTTAAAATAGATGTTAATTTTTTCAAAGAGAGAGGGAGTGTTAGGCTCATTTCTGATTCTGATGGACTTGGTTCTCCAGGCTGAGACAAACAGATGACCTGTTTGTCTGCAGAAGACCTGGCTATTTTTAATGCATCACTTGAATCAGTAAAGATGAGTATCTTTTTTTGATCTTCTAACTCTGAGATGTCGGCATAAATTTCGACACGCGAGTGAGGAGAAAAATAATTTTTCATTTCCTCTTTTAAATAGGAAAGGGAAGAGGTGAGATAGACGCGCGGATGATCTAACAGAGTGATCTCCTTATGGGATAGTGGGCTCAGTTTGGGTTGGGCGATAGTAAACCAAAAGTTAGAACCTTGATGGGGGGCAGAGATTACGTCTATTTTTCCATGCATCATATTGACGAGTTGGCGACAAATTGCCAAACCTAGCCCCGTTCCTCCAAAGTGGCGGGTCGTGGAGGAGTCAACTTGGGTAAATGCTGAGAATATTGTTTCTTGCTTCTCATGTGGGATACCAATTCCTGTGTCAATAATTTCAAATTTAAGGTGATATTCTCCTTCTACACTGAGTTTGATAGTGATTAATCCTTCGCTGGTAAATTTGATTGCATTGGTGCAAAGATTCATCAGTACTTGACGCAAACGAGTTGGGTCACCTTTGAACTGCTCAGGAACGTTTGGGGCAATAATGCTTCTCATGGGAATAGATTTTTCCCAAGAGGTAACATAGAGTAGTTCAATTACCTCCGCAACGATGCTGCGAGGATTGAAAATAATCTCTTCAATGTCTAACTTTCCAGCTTCAATTTTTGAGAAATCGAGAATGTCGTTAATGATTCTCTGGAGAGAGCGAGAGCTATTGATGATCGTTTGCAAAAAGTGTTTCTGTTCTTCATCCACATTGGTTTCGAGCAATAAATCGCTCATCCCAATGATTCCATTTAAAGGGGTACGAATTTCATGCCCCATGTTTGCCAAGAACTCGCTTTTGGCCTTGTCTGCTTTTTCCGCCTTCTCGGTGAGATGCTGTGCTAGTAATAGTGATTTTTCTAGCTCAAGATTGACCAGCTCATGTTTTTCTTTTTCCTGTAGAATCATATTTTCGTACTCATTTTGATGAGTAATGTCTTTAAGTATTGCAATGATGAGCTGTGGAGAGGTTGAAGGCAATTTACGAAGTGTGATATTGCAAAGAATAGCCTCTTGGGTGTTGATTTTTTTATTTTTCCAGTTGAAGCTGTGCTCGCCTTCTTGGAGCGCTTTATGCCAATGGGATAAAAACTGAGCTTGAATATTTTTGCTCCAAGAGAGATCTTGTACAATATCGAGCTCCGCCATTTTATCTTGTGTGATCTGAAATGTTTCAAAAAAGGTTTTGTTCGCACTTTGTATTTCTAGTTCTTCATTCAAAATAACAATAGATTCATTTACGGAATGAAAAATTGCGGATAGGAGATTTCGCGAATTTGTTGCCTCAATTTTCTGTAGTCCTTCTTTTTTTAAGAGAAACCACGCATAAATCGCTATGATAAATTGATATCCTAGCAAAAACAATTCATGATCGTGCTCAAGTACTTCTTTGAAGGTATGTGCAGAAAGAAGGCTTAGCAGCGGCGGACCGACAATAAGCAGAGCAATTCCCCATGAGACAGAAAAATGGTTAAAAAATTTTATATGTTTCATCGTTTTGTTTTTTGTTCAACTATCTTTTTTCGGCTTATTGGAATAAAAGTGAAGAAAGATTTCTACCTGAAAACAGGTGGTTAGTGTCTAAAATGGTTAATTTTTGGTAAAGAACTGATGTAAAAAAGAGAGGTAGACTTGGTATACTTTTTGTCCATAACCTCCTCCCATTACATAGGCTTGGGGTATGGACTGAATTTGTAAGAAGTTGTGAATTATTTCGTCTCTTTTTTTTATGTCTTCTAAGCTCAATTGAATATTTTGACTGGAGGGGAGTTCATCTTCGATGAAAGGGTCTGCTCCATGGATGATGTAGCAAATATCTGGTTTTTGGCTTTGAGATCTTAGTTGTTCGAGTCCGCGAGATAAATTTTCTAAGTAGTTTTCATTCTCTTCTATTGGGATATCGATTTGGGCAGGAATCTGGACTAGCTCAAGTTCATCTTGAGGAATTTGTCCATTAAGAGGCCAACCCCTTTTCATGTGGATACTGAGATCTATTATCTGAGGATTGTTGTGAAAAATGAGGGCAGTGCCATCACCTTTATGGGCATCAACATCAATAATCCAGGCCGTTTTTATTTTTTCTTCTGCTTGTAAACGTCGAAGGGCAATGGCCACATCGTGAATGGGACAAAATCCTCGGCCGCGATGAGGGAAGGCGTGATGCATGCCTCCGCCTAGGGCATAGGCTTTTTGGCATTCAATGGCCATTTTCCCCACTTGATAGCTTGCGGAAGCATTTTTAAAAATCGCGGGCAGCAATTCTTTTAGGGGCTTTGAAGCCTTTTCGGGGTGAAAATAATGAGAGTTTTGACCTTCGAACATTAATTCATATGTCGTAATAAGAGCATTCTCTGTATCAGAGTGTAGTAAGCGTTCGCAGTATTCGTGGGTGTGGACGCGCTCAATATCTGCTTGCGTAATTTCTTCTTGCAAAGGAGTAAGGAACTCTTGAGGAATATGTTCTAATACTTTGAGAACGCGAGTATCGGCCAAAGGAATTTCAATCCCAAACTGAGGGAATTGCATAAGCATTCCCTCATCAAAAACGATCATCCCAGGCATTCCTGGCGACTAATTTGATATTTGGATTTACAGTAATCGCAATTGACCTCAATGCTTTCTTCGTCTCCAAAGACACCTTGTTCATCTTTGAGGGCAACTTTGCGTACATTTTCAACCATGCGTTCATGGGAGCAGCCACAGTGAAATTCCACGGTTTTAGAGATGAGGTACTTCATCTCTATTTTTTGAAATTCTTCGACGAGTTGATCGTGATCTTGGATGTCTTTTTTTAGAATCGTGCTCAAAACATCCTTATGCTCATTCATAAATTCAGGAAATGTTGGAATGACTTCATCTTTGCGGATTGGAGGCATGCGAATAATGAGCATCGCCTGATCAATTCCTTGCTCAATATAAATTTGAGCCTCTGTTTGGTAGGAGTCATGCAAGATGCGATTGATAAGATCTCGCGTGGAGAGATCCTTCATTTCAATAATTGAGGTGTAGGGCTGTTTGTCTGGCCAATGTTTCATCAAACGGCAGTTGCCGGATAGTCGCTCGGGAAATTCTCTGAGATCTTCCGGAAAGAGCAGGGAGCGCATTTGTCCATGAAAGTTACTTTCCATTTTAAAGCGCAGATACGGCTTTTCGGAATCTATGTAGAGGCCGAAGCTTTCTGTGGGCTTAAGCAAGCAAATAAGTAATTGGGCACTCAATACCGTTTCAGAAAAATAAGTTCGTCCACCTTCATGTAGATCATGGAGTATGGATAGGGCATTTATGAGACTTTTCCCATTAATGAGATGAATGCAGTATCCTCTCGGATTAAGAAATGTATAAAGACGTCCATCTGAGTTCATGCCGCTTTCTCCTTATCAATTCGCATAATTTTGTGCTATCTATATATAGATCAAATTGCTATTCGTAAATAGAGGAGTTCTTTAGTGTTTTCTATTTTGACATTGCGACAAAAATTTTGGCTGCGTTTTTTTATATATCAGCTCTTTTTTCTTTTGCTCTGGCGACTTTCTTTTTTTCTTTTCTTTTTGGGGGATGAAAAGGTTCAGGGGCAGCTTGTCTTTAAAGCTTTTTATTTAGGCTCCAAGTACGATATTCGCTTGTTGGCAGCCTTTCTCTTGGTGCTCATGCTGCTTTCCTGTAAGGGCCCTTTCAATTTTTTAAAAAGAAATCGTTTTTTGGCCGCCTTGTTAGGATGGCTTTTTGCTTCTTTGTCTTTTTGGTTTTGGATTTTTAATTTTGGGCACTATGCCTATCTTTCAGCTCCTTTAAATAGTGGAATTTTAGAGTTTGGAGCGAATGCAGACACTTCTTTTCTCATGATTTGGCAATCTTACCCTGTTGTTTGGATTGGTATTGGCTTTATCGTTTTTTCTATTTTATTCATTCTCGGGCAGTGCTTATTTGTGACCAAGCTTTTGGTTCCAGGAAAAAAAGAGCTATGGGGGGGCTGGGGAAGTTCTATTTCTAAAAAAAGACTTATTACTTCTTGGGGCTTAATCATTCTTCTTTTAATCTTTGGAGTTTACGGTAAATTTTCTTGGTATCCCTTGCGTTGGAGTGATGCTTTTTTTTCGACCAATCACTTATTGGGAGCGACTGCTGTGCATCCTCTCTTGTATTTTGCTGATACCTTGCGCTTTAAAAAGAAAACTTTTGATGAGAAAAAATACAAAGAATATCTTCCGCAATTAAGATCCTTCTTTGGTATTGAAGAGAAAAACTCAGTGGGGATTTCCTTACAGCGAAAAGAGAAGTCTAGTTTTAAACCAGCGAAGTCACCTAATATTGTCATTATTGTTTTAGAATCATGGGTTGCTTATAAAACGGGTCTTATGAATAACCCGATGAAAGCAACACCCTATACAGATGCTTTGATGGAGGAGTCTCTAACTTTTAGGCGTTTTTATGTTCCCTCGCAAGCAACCGCTCGCTCTATGTTTGGCTTGATCACAAGTATTCCCGATGTTTCCACCAATAAAACAAGCACGCGCAATCCTTTGATTGCTCAGCAACACACTATTTGGAATCAATTTCAGGGGTATGATAAATACTTCTTTTTGGGAGGAAGTGCCTCATGGGGAAATATTCGCGGTTTATTGTCTTCTAGTATCGATGGGATCCAGATCTTTGATGAGGGCAGCCATAGCTCTCGTCATCCGCGAGTTGATGTGTGGGGGATCTCTGACCACCACTTGATGATTGAAGCTCATGAACGCTTTGAAAAGGCGAAAAAGCCATTTGTTGCCGTTATTCAAAGTTCCGGTTTTCATCGTCCTTACAGTATTCCTTCTGATGCTGGTGACTTTAAGGTCGACAATGATCCTGCGAAGGCCAAGATTGCAAGATCTTATGGTTTTTCTATGGAAGAGTATAATTCAATGCGCTTTCAGGACTACGCTTTGGGCAATTTTATGGAGTTGGCCAAAAAATCTCATTACTATGACGACACCATTTTTATGGTTTTGGGAGATCATGGGCTTCCTTCCTTACATGCCAAAAATATTCCCGTTGGCGAAGAAGCTTTGGATCTTGAGAACTTCCATGTGCCCTTTATTGTTCATGGTCCTAAATATTTTAAGGCCATTTACGATGATCGCTTCGTGAGCGAAGTCGACGTTTTTCCCACGGCACTTTCTTTAGCAGGACAAAATTATACGAACACAACACTGGGAAGGGATATCTTTCAAACAACTTTTGATGATAGACGTGAGGTTTTTGTCTATTACTGGTATGCTAATCAACTGCGCTATGGCTGGCTAAATAAGAAGTTCTTTTTGAGTACGGATGTCACTGGACGTTACGCCCTATATGAGTACGCTGTTGATGGTTCTAAGGATGTCCAGAGCAAGTACCCAGAAGAGGCTAAGCGCATGAAAGATATGGCCGATGCCTTCTTTTATTCGTCTCAATATCTGATGTTTAATAATTCTCCTTCCCTCGTAAAATAGGAGCTGTAGACTTTACAGCTCTGCCAAATGGCCCTATACGAAGCTTAATTTTTATGCCAGTATGCGGGGGCTTTTCCGAAATATTCTTTTAAATGACTGAGGGGATTCTTAGTGAAACTTAAGCGTTTAATTTTACAGGGCTTTAAGTCCTTTAAAGACAAGACTGTCGTCAATTTTGACCAAGGGATTACGGGTATTGTCGGCCCTAATGGTTGCGGTAAGTCTAATATTGTGGATGCCTTGTTTTGGGTAATGGGTGAGCAATCGGCCAAGCACTTACGTGGAACTTCCATGAAAGATCTTATTTTTTCCGGCTCTCAAAAATATTCGCCTTCGCCTTGGGCCGAAGTTTCTTTAGTGTTAGAAAATGATGATGGCAAACATATTCACATCCAAGATCAGGTTTGTGCTCCTTCCGAAATTCAGTTAACTCGTAAGCTCTATCGCAATGGGGAGACTGAGTATCGCATCAATAATCGTCCTGCGCGTTTGCGCGATATTCAAGAAGTATTCATGGATACAGGAGCAGGGGCGAAAAGTTATTCTATTATTGCCCAAGGGGAAATTGATCGTTTGGTGCGCGCTAAGCCAGTAGAGCGACGTCACATGATTGAAGAGGTGGCCGGAATTACTAAATTCAAAATGCGTCGTAAAGAATCTTTGCGCAAAATTGAACAAACTCAGGCCAATCTAAGCCGTCTTTTAGATCTTGAAGTCGAGATTGAAAAGCATCTTAAGAGCTTGGAAAAACAGGCTGAAAAGGCATCTCGTGCCAGAGTTTTGCGCGATAAAATTAAAAGGCATGACTTGATTGTTAGCTCTCATCGCGAGCATGATTTCCTCAAAGACTATGCTGAAGCGAAAAAGTACATTGTGGAAAATCGTTCGCAAGTTGGAGGAATGACTTTAGAAAAAGAGCAGTTGGAGCTTTCTTTGGAAGAAGAAAGAATAACGAAGCTGGAGCTTACAGAGCAGGTGGAGGAATTGCATCGCAATTTTAACGAAGCTTCTAAAAAATTGGCCGCAGCAGAAGAGAAGTTGAAGTTTTTAAAGCGTTCTATTGAAGATCGTGAAAAGCAGATTGAGCGGGCCTTAAATGATAATCAAGAGATTGAGCAAGAAAGAGAAGGGCGTTTAGAACGCATTAACAAACTCAAAGAAGAGCAACTTTCTTTAGAGCAAGAGCAGCAAGAGGAATTTGATTTTGATTCTTTGGAAATGCAGTGTGAGTCACAAAAAGAGGAATTGGAGCTTTTGGAGGAACAACTGCGTTCTTGGGATAAAGAAATTGCAGAGTTACGAAAGCAAAAGCAGGAATTAGGGCAGGAGATCTATAAAAATACCAGTAAGCAAGAAGAGTATGCGCGCACTTTAGAAGATCTTGCTTCAGAGATTGAAAGTTTGGAGAGAGTTTATTCTTCTGTTAATGATGAGATGGTAGAGGAGCGCAAGTCTTTGGCCGAGGCGGAGGCAAAACTAGAGCAATCCGCAGCTTCTTTTAAAGAAATAGAGACTGGACGAGAGGGGCTAAAAAAGCTGGTGCAAGGCTTAGAAGTAGAGTTGAGACAAGTTTCTCAAAAATCGTACTCACAAGCGGCACGCTTAAGTTCTCTTAAAGAAGTAAGAAATGCGCTTGAGGGGACCCAAGTTGGTGCCAAAGAATTTTTAGAAACAGAAGTCGGTAAAGAGTCCTATGATTTGTTAGGGAATATTCTCAAAAGTCCTGCCGAATACAGTAAAGGTATTGAAGCTTTATGGGGAGATTACTTTTCCTCTTTGGTTTCCTTTGACAAAAATTTTACAGGGGCCAAGTCCTGGTTGGCGGCGAACCCCAATAAAAATTTGGAACTTTTAAATATTGCTGCCGACTTTGATTCTTTCTCCGAAGTAAGAGAGCGTCTTGCTCTTCATTTGGGAGAGGAGCTGGTTCATTTGCCCGATGTGGTGGACTTTACTGCTGAACGTTTTTTAGGTCTCAAAAAGTTATTTAATGGCTTTTTCTTGGCACCGAAGCTTGATCAAACAAAGATCGATGCGATCAGCAGTATCGGCTTTAGAGGGCTGGTTTCTAGTGATGGTAAGGTTGCCTTAAAAAAGGCTAACCACCTTCATATCCATACTTTTTTCGGCGAGCGCGAAGAAGGAATGGGGCAAATTGAACGCAATAATGAAATTGAATTCTTAGAGCAAGAAGTTGTGCGTTTGCAGGAAGAACAAATCCTTAAAGAAGAATTAGTCGAAGAAAAACGGCAAGAACTTCAAGCATTAGAAGAGAAGTTTTCTTTGGTGCAAAATGAGTATTTGGAGGCTAAAGCCTTACAGGCAACTAAGTCTTCCAGTATTGCTTCAAAAGAGAATAACTACAAAAGTAGTACCGCTAAATTAGATATTTTGAAAAACCGCCGTACTGAGATTTCTAAATCTCGTTTGGGACTCCTTGAGTCCGATGAGAAACTACAACAGCAAGACAAGGTTCTGAGTGAGAAACTAGAAGGGGTGGAAGGACGCAAGGAAGAGGAAGGTGCTCGCTTTGAAGACATGAGAGCGCAGTACCAAGAATTACGGGACGAAGTGAATAAAAAAATGGTGGCCAAGCAAACTTATGCGACTAAAGTTCATGCCATCACTAGCCAGATTGATGATGTGAGTTCTCAAATAACTCGTTTGGAAAATCGCAAAGAGCAAAATGAAAGGAATCTTGAGCAGCAGAAAGAAGAAAAACTTCGCTTAAGCGAGGAGGCTGAGACTCTTGAGGAATCTAACTTTGATGATGCTGATCATTTACGCGAAGCAGAGAGTGTCCTCTCCGAAAAGAGAGATGAACTTTCTGAACTTTTAACGGAGATGCAGGAACGAGAGACGCGAGTTAAGGACTTGAGTTCCACCGTCAATAAAATTGAAAAGCAATTAGTTGAACGAGAAATGAAAATGAACCAAATTGTTGTGGAAGAAGATGCTTTGGTTCGCAATCAATTTGAAAAATACCAAATTGATCTTCGCTACGATCTTTCGCGTTTTTTGCAGTTAGAGTCGAACGATCTTGAAGGCTTAAATGATATTTCATCTCTATTTGTGCAAGAGTCAGAAAATGGTTCTGTTTCTGTTGAAAGAGAACCCTATGAATTTGTAAGACGCTACGGACAGGATCTTCGTGATTCCAGAGAGAAGTATCGCCAATATAAGGCTGAATTAACTCGTCTGGGAGAGATTAACTGGCAGGCAATTGAAGACTATGACCGTCAAAAAATGCGTTATGATTTCATTAAAGCGCAAGAGGAACAGCTAAAGGTTTCTCTTGAGGATTTAGAGCGTGCCATTGCTCATATTGACGAAAAATCAAAGACTCGCTTTAAAGAGGCTTTTGAAGAGGTTAATGTTCGCTTTGAGAAAGTGTTTCCTATTATCTTTGGAGGAGGTAGTGCTAAGCTCGAAGTCGTGGGTGATCTTGATGATGCAGAATGTGGGGTTGAGATTTTTGCTCGTCCTCCTGGAAAGAAAAATCAGTCCATTACGTTGCTTTCTGGTGGAGAAAAGGCGCTGACGGCATTGGCCTTGATCTTCTCTATCTTTCTTGTAAAACCATCGCCTTTTTGTCTATTGGATGAGGTGGATGCTCCTTTGGATGATGCAAACGTGGGACGTTTCAATGAACTTTTGCGAGAGATGGTACAAGATTCGCAATTTGTTCTTATCACTCATAATAAGAAAACAATGGAACTTAATGATTCACTTTACGGTGTGACTATGCAAGAGCCTGGTGTCTCTAAAGCTATTTCAGTTCAATTGCAATAGAGGTAAATCATGAGGCATTTAATTTGTATAAGTGTATTGCTTTTCTTCATGGGAGAAATTCACGCAGCGCCCTTTATGGGGGATAGTTTTCAGATCGATTTTATGCAAGTAAAAAAATCGCTATTAGGGAATAAGACCAAGAATACCCATGGGAAATTGTTGTTTTTGGCGCCTTTTTATTTGCGAGTGGAGCTTGATGCTCCCGATGCCTCTTCTTTTGTTTGTGATGGCGAAAAGATTTATTATTATCAGGCTCCCTTTATGAAAGATGGTAAGGGGGAACTCAGTATTAGCAAGGGGAGTGATTCACCTTTGTCTCGTTTTCTACGTTCTTTAAAGCGAGGGCTAGAGCAAAATAAAGATTTTGAGAAAACATCTACAGAGGGCCCTTGTCTGAGTTTTAAGATGAATGAAGAGTTTTCGCAAAAGATGAATGTTCGTTCTTTTCGCTTATGTTTTCAAAAAGAGAAACCCCAAATTGCATCATCCTTGTCCTCTATTCAATTGGATAAGGAAAATGGAGGGAAGCTTGAATTCCAGATTCAAGCTTGGGAAAATAAAAAGATCGAAAAAGATTCCTTTAAATTTGTTATCCCGCCCAATACCAATATTAAGCAGCGCTAACTTAGGTGTTTGTGCAGGGCCTTTAAAATTTCATCGAGCTTAAATGGCTTGGCCAGTATTTGAGTGACTTCATTCGGGTGCTCTTCAGGGTCTCCTGTCATCAGAAAGAAAGGGGATTTAAATTGACCTTTGAGGGCATTGAAAAATTCAAGCCCATCAAGTTTGGGCATTTTGAAATCAGAAATAATTGCGTCAAACTGCTGCTTCCCTTCTTGCAGTAATTGTAGGGCGTGAACTCCATTATCGGCCGTCGTAATGATAATCCCGTTACTTTCCAAGAAATCTTTTAAAAAATCTCTGATATCTTCTTCGTCATCAACCAGTAGAATTTTTTTGTCTTTTAAAAGAGGAAATGTTTCTAGGGACTGTTCCAGTGAGCTTTTCTTTCTTATTTTATACTCTTGATAGTAAGGGAGACTGATAATAAATTGAGCTCCTCCTGTCTCTTCCGAATTTCCAGCAAAAACTTCTCCATCCAGTCTTTGGCAGAGCTTCTTTACAATTCCCATGCCAAGCCCTGTTCCTTTCCCTCTCTTTTTCGTTGAAAAGAAATTTTCAAAGATTTTATCCTTTATCTCAGGAGTTAGGCCTGGACCATTGTCTTCAATTTTAACAATGACTTTTGAATTTTGCTTTATGGTTGATATTTTAATAATGCGATCTGGCTGCTGGGCAATTGCATCTTTGGCATTTGTAATGAGGTTAATTAAAATTTGCTGAAAGTGCCCAGTGTTTCCCCATATGGGAAGTTTTTCTGCACAGGCATTATTCTCAATTTGAATACTTTCCTTCATGAGTAGAGTCGAGATGAAATTTAATGTATCAACAACCAGTGCATTTGCATCAAATACTTCGCGCTCTTCTTGGTTGGTACGAGTGAATCCCCTTAAGCCACTAATGATTTCAGACATGCGCGTAATTGCTTTTTCTTGGGATTGAAGAAAGCGCATCTGTTTTTCTTGGGTGAGTGGTTTATGCTGGGAGATCGCCCTCTGTTGAATTTCGTTGGAGGCACTCAAAATGGAGAGAGGATTATTTATTTCGTGTGCAATACTACTTGCTAATTCACCAATCGAGGCAAGTTTATAGTTTAGGAATAATTCATTTTGTTGTTCTTCTTTTTCTTTTTGAGAAATGACTTCGGCAGTTATATTTCTAAAATTTATCCAGAAGTGATTTTCGCCTCGTCCAAGGTAAGAGGAGACTGTTACTTGGCAGTAAAGAGTTTGCTGTGATTTATTTTGTAATTCCATTTTTAGCTCAAAAGGAAAGCTGGCACCATTTATTTTACTAACAAACTGTTGATACTGGTCTTGGGAGAATAAGTTTTTTAAGGGGCTATCTTCCATTTGGTTCAAGGGGATTTCCAGCATTTGACAGATTGCAGGATTTGCTTCTTTTATAACCAACGTTCTTGCATTGACGAAAATGAGTCCTTCTTGTGATGATTGGAAGAGATGGCGACGGGCCATTTCTTTTTCTTTTTGTTTTTCTTCTGCATTTTGTAGGGAGCGTTGGAGATAAATTGCCTTGGCAAAGTGGGGAAGGAGTTCCATATCCTGTTCATGCATAATTAATTTGTGATCAAAAAATAGGCTTACAATTGCAGGGGGAAGGTCATCATGCTCTGAATTAAGAGGAATGCCAAGGTAACTCATAAAATGGGTGAATGGGAAATTGGGATCCTTGTATTTATGTGTTTTTCCGATATCTTCTATAAAATAGTAACGCCCTTTGGATGCGAGTGTATCAACACTAAATGGGCAACGATAATGTGTAACTTTGAAGCCTTTTGGGGGGGAAATAGTATCCAGCACTTCTAGTAATTGTAGATCATTTTGCTGTCCATAAATGACTGATTTCGCCCCGAAAATACTTGCTAATTGTTCAAGCGCAAGATGGATGTTTTTTTGATGATCGTAAGAGAAGGATAAAAGAAGAGCATTGAGCTTTTGTTGAAGCTGAATTGTTTTGTAGCTTTTGGTTATATCGGAAAAGATACAAGCAAATGTTTTTGGTCCAGTGGGGAAGGCATAAATGTCGCAGTAACGATCTGTGCTTTCTATTTTACTTTGAAAGCGAATTGCTTTTTGAGTAGACACGACTTGATGAAATTTTTCAAGCCATTGCAAAGGAGCATTAGGCATAGCCTCTTTGCTTGTTCTACCAATTAATTGCAGACGTGGGATTCCTGTCAGTTCTTGATAGCTAGTGTTGATTTCTAAGAAACGGTAGTCCAGTGGTTTTTTTTCTAAACTATAAATGAGTTCGTGGTGGCTATAGGCCATCTCCATGGAGTCTAAAATTTTGTCTTTTTGCTTTTTCTCTTGTGAGAGTTTTTGCAATTGTTTACGGTCTTCATTTATATCGTAAAAGGAGATCAGGAATAGATTAATATCGATTCTAACTGCCGTGATACTAATAACGATGAGTTCTTTATCTTTTCGTAAAAACTGGGTTTCAATGGCAAAATCGCCTCGCGTTTTCAAAGTGTCTAATGCATTTTGCCAAATAATTTGCTTATATTCAGGGGAGAAATCCAGCAGTTTCATAGATTGCAGCTCTACTTGAGAAAAACCGGTAAGTTGCCTGAAGCGGAAGTTTGAAAAGCAAATATTGCCTTGCGTGTCACAGCAGGTTTGAGCAATGGGGGATAGTTCATAGAGATTTTTTAAGTGTAGCGTATTTTTTCTAAAGGCCATTTGTTCATTGGATAATGACTGAAGCCATTTGGTGAGACTTGCTCCGAGGCTAAATATGAGGCACGCTGCGAGGCTTATGTAAAAAAGAAGAGGGCTGTGGTTTGAAAAAGGGAGGAGTATGGGAACAAGACCCCAGATCCAAATAAAAATTCCAAGATATATATTTTTTTTGTAATTTGCAGCCCCTAAAAAGTGCAGAAACCCCCAGCCTAGCATACAGAGCGAGAAGGGAACGCTTAGCATGGCCTGGCAAGAAAGGTTTTCCAATGAGTTACTGAGGCAAAGTGATATCAGAAGGAGGGTAAGTAAAAAGGATGCCATAAGCTTGTGTTTCCAATTGATGCGAATGAAGATCAATGGGAAGATGCCAACTGAAAATATGAGAAGTATATCTTGGAGGAGCTTGACTTCCCAGGGGAATAGCTGAGAAAGAAATGTCAGCTGGCTTATAAGAAAAAAAGAATTTATGGCGAGGAAAAGAAATATATCCTCTTTGATTTTTTTCTCTTCCATTGATTTCTTTACCATCTGAAAGATGAAAAGAAAAAAGCTCACAGCATAAAGAGCAAGTAGATGTATATTTGTAAGAGTTGGTAACATCTTGGATTTTGTCCCTATTTTGATTCTTTGTCTTATCGGAACTTATAGGGACTAATTAAGTAATGTTTAAAAAACTTATCCTCACGTTAAGTGAGGATAAGTTGTTGAAACATTTAGAAAAGCTGTATTCCATCGGTTATCTAACAGAGTTTTTGGTAAATCGTTTCCATCACTTTTTGATGGGTAATAGGGGCCGATAATTCTAGGTCCATTTTGGAGTTAAAAGCCTGCATGGCCTTGACAATAGAAAAATAGGCAGCAATACCATAACATAGTGGTGGTTCTCCAACTGCTTTGGAACCGTAAAGGGCCAATTCATTGGGCTTGCTTTTCAAAGGACTAACAATGACTTCTTTGGGGGCGCAAAAAATATCAGGGATCTTGTAGCTTGATAGATTGTCATAAACAAGAGTTCCTTTCTCGTTGTAGAGCAATTCTTCAATGGTCATTAAACCGATTCCTTGCATGAGGGCCCCTTCTATTTGTCCTACATCTACGTCGAGGTTCATACTTTTTCCAAAATCGTGAACGATATGTGCTTTTTCTATTTCATAGGTTCCACGCAAACAATCTACTTTGCTGACGAGCAAGGCTGTCCCATAGACATGGTAAGCAAAAGGATGTCCTTTTTCTTTAGTTTTATCGAAATAGATCTGTGGAGTCGCGTAGTGAGCAAGTTCTGATATTTTGACACGTTCTTCTAGGGCCTGAAGGATAAGATGATTCCAATCGATTTCAGTTGCTCGGCCATCCAATAAAATTTTCTCATTTTGAAGATTGATGCGTGTGCAGTCAACGATATTCAAAAGTTTGGCTGCGAGTTTGATCAAGCGATCTTTAATTTGCGTACAAGCCACTTGAGTTGCTTTACCATTGAGATCAGCTCCTGTACTTGCTGCGGTTGGAGAAGCATTGGCCGTTCTGGTCGTATTTGTTGGATGGATGCGAATTCTTTCAGGTGCAATGGAGAGAATATCGGACGCGACTTGCGTGATTTTAGTGTTTACCCCCTGGCCCATCTCAATAACACCAGTGCTAATCGATACTGATCCATCTTTGTAGATATGCACAAGTGAAAAGCCTTGATTTAGACTTGTTTTTGTAAAAGAGACACCAAAACAAAGAGGAAAAATTGCCATTCCCTTTTTGCTGTCTTGGTGGGTTTTATTATATTCTTCAATTTCTTGGCGAACTTCTTCTACATCACACTCTTGATGAAGCTGTTCCCATGATTTTTTAGCATCGCAATTCCATGCAATTTGGCCGTAAGGGAAGTTACTTCCTTCATAGAGAAGATTCTTTTCTTGAATAACACTTGCATCAATTCCAAGCTCATGTGCCGCTTTAAAAATTGCAGCCTCTAGTACAAACATTCCTTGAGGTCCACCAAAGCCGCGAAAAGCCGTGTTCGGAGGAAGGTTTGTGCGACAGCTATAGACTGTTATGGCTATATTCGGAATAAAGTATGAAGAGCCGCCATGGAAAAGAGTTCTTTCCATTACCGCGGGAGATACGTCTGCAGAGGCTCCTCCGTTTTGATAGCACTCTACTTCATAGGCCATGATTTTATGATCTTTGGAAAATCCGATTTTATAATCAAAAGCATAGGGATGGCGTTTGCCGGTCATGCGCATGTCATCAAGGCGATGGAGGACGAGTTTTACAGGTTTTTTTAGGTGGTAACAAGCAAGGGAAGCCAGACAGGCCCAAGGGGTTCCTTGATCTTCCTTTCCGCCAAAGGCTCCACCAAGGCGAATCGTTTCTACTTCAATCATGTGTTGAGGCAGACCGAGTACTTTTTGAATTCCAACTTGCACATAGGATGTAGCTTGTGTGCCTGATTGTACGCGGATAGATCCATCTTCCATGTAGGAGGCATAAGAACCTTGGGTTTCTAGGTAGACGTGTTCTTGTCCACCCATATCTGCTGTTCCACTGAACACGTGATCACATTTATCCCACAAATCTTCAGGTGCTCCCATTTTGAAAGTTCTAGGGGCGACGATAAATTTCTTTTTTTCTTTAGCTTCTCGAGGGCAAACAATGGCCGGAAGTTCTTCTATTTCAGCTTTGATTTTATGTATGGCACGGCGAGCTTCAATTTCAGAGCGTGCAACGACGAGTGCTGTTGGCATATTTTTGTAGTGAATTTCTTCGTCGGCCATAAGAGGCTCATCGGGAATAATACTGCCAATTTGATTTTCGCCCGGAATATCTTTGGCCGTAAAAATAGCAACGACCCCAGGCATTTTTTTGGCTTCACTTAAATCCAGTGATTTCAAGCGGCCGTGAGCTACAGGGGATCCATAAACCACCGCATGTAGACAACCTTCTTTTACTGGATAATCGTCGAGGTAGAGACTTTCTCCGCGAACATTCATTTTTGAATCGATATTTTTCATTTCAATACCTCCAAACTAAGAGCGTCAGGAGCGATGCCCCTGAGATGTAAAAAAAGTTGCTGGCGAACCAAGAGTCTTTTGTAATTAGCGCGACTTCTCGGTGTAATTTCGGCTTGAGCGATTTCATTCGCCTTGGTAAATGTTTCATCTGAAATTTCTTTTCCATTGAGAAAATCACATGTCTTTTCCATATTGCGAATCGTTGGTCCGAGACCGCCAATGGCGATTTTGACATCTTCCATTTTTCCACTTTCCATTTTTAAAGATACAGCGGAGTTCACGGTTGCCATATCTAGGTGAACGCGTTTACTAATCTTTTCAAAGCTAAAATGGGCATTCGCAGACGGAATAGGAAAGTATATTTGCTCGATTAGTTCATTTTCCGCTTTATTAACTTTTTTGTATCCCACAAAAAAGTCTTTAAGTGGCATTTCTCTCTTTTTCCCATCTTGTGATAACACTAGGGTTGTATCGAGACATAAGAACATTACGGATAGATCACCAATAGGGGAGCCATTGGCAAAGTTGCCTGCGACTGTTGCCATATTTCTAATTTGAGGGGAAGAAACGAGTTTAAGATAGTCTTTGATTTTAGGGATATGTTTTGCAATTTCTTTGTTTTGGCAAAACTCATCAACAGTTGTGGCAGCCCCAATCCAGATTTTATTGTCTTTTATTTCAGTTCCTTTAAATTGTGCGATATCGGCGATTGCACTAATTTGCTCTTCTAAAAGTTCTTCTGGCCTCTGAACCAAGGCGTCTGTTCCTCCTGCAACGATTGTTGCTTGGGTATTGCCTGTCAAGCTTGTTTCGCTGCGAATGCTTTGGAGCATTTCTTTTACATCATTGAAGTAGGAAGGGAGAATATTATGAGAAACAAGCCATTTTATTTTGGCATCAAATTCAGTTGGCATTTCTTGTAGCAGATCATTCACCTGGAGGACTGCTTTTTCAATGCTTTTATATCCAGTACAGCGACAAACATTTCCAGCGACTGAATTGATCGCATTTTGTGGTGTCTTTTCAATCTCAGAAAGGGCATAGGCAGTTAGTGACATAATAAAACCGGGTGTGCAAAATCCGCATTGAACCGCATTTACGGCGATAAAAGCTTCTTGGATGGGATTGAGCTCTTTTTGGGGGAGATTAATCCCTTCAATCGTGATGATATGCTTTGCCTGTCCATTGATAAGAGGCATAATGCAAGAGGCCATTGATCGATAAATTATTTTATTGCCTTGTAGAAAGCCGGCGATAATTGTACAGGCTCCGCAGTCACCTTCGCGACATCCTATTTTGGTCCCACAGAGTTTTAATTCTGATCTCAAAAAGTCGACAATAGGGGTTGCGGCATGGAGCTTGGTTTCTCTTAGTTGGTCATTGACTACCATTCTAATCATGGTCTCTCCTCTCGTTGCATGAAACGGTGTAAATTGATCAAAATTTATCAGATAGCGCACTTGAAGTCACTGAAAGGGGCAAAGCTCTAAGGATTAATTTTTTTCTAATGATTATCCAATTTGGTTATGAAGATGAAACTAACTAAATTCATTGAGGTTTGAGTGAAATAATTAACTTATAAGAATCACTACTTAGGGTTAAAATAAGGGCCAATTTAGCCGCAAGGGGAGTGAGAACATGTCCTGGAAAATTGATGATCGTACAATTCAAGAATGGTCTCCAGTCCGAGAAAATCTCATATTCCCCTGGTCCATAGAGTGTTCCGATTCATTTTCATTTATGTCTTTAGGAAATAGGCGGGGGTATCGTTATGAAGAATCACTTTATAAAGTAAAACGTGATGAACATCTTCATAAAGGAACTCTCGAAGTTGAGATGCAGGAGGGGCGATGGAAGTTAGATTTTTCAGACCTCAAAGGGCAAGAGAATGAGATCATAAGAGAGGCAAATATTCTTGCGCTAGAAGAGTCCTCTTTAGCGGATTTTGCCTTGGATTTTCGTTTCAAAAAAGAGTTTTTTCCTTTTGCTCAAATTGGAAGTAAAGATTTTGAGCATCAGAATAAGAATATTTGTCACCAGTCTCAAGAACAGCAGGTTCTTTTGCATGGAAAGGGATGTCGGGTGCTCGTTCAAATTGAGGAGTCGCACTGCCCTCATGGATTTGCACCTTGGATGTACATTAAAGATGCTGTAGATGAATGGATTGTTCATGCCCGCTTTTTACCAATTGATCCGACGGCCAAAGGGGTTATTCAGTTTGGCTGTCGGAATTGTCGCCCAATATCATTACCACAATTCATTAGTGCTTGGCTTTTGAGAAGTTCAAAACTGAAAAAATTTTTATGGTATCGTAGTGAACGTTCTCCTCATTCTCCTTTTTGGGGCAAGATGTTTTATGTCACAGCAGTGGGGATATCGCCTGTGAAAAAAGGACAGAAGATGTACTGGAAAGCGAAGGTAAAATATCAATGCTAGAGCTGAGCTTGTTATAGTCTCTCTTTACAAGTCAAGAGAGCGATTTCTCTTTTTGCTATTTGGCATAATGTTCTTTTTTGCTTATGATCTTAAGCTAAAGGGCGAGATTTCTTTTATGCCCAAAATTTTTTGTTGGCATACTTTGTATTGTAATAGGCCATTTGGGGACAAGCCATGACTCGAAAAAGAATTCTCTTTCTTACTCCTCAGCTTCCTTATCCTCCTCATAGTGGTGGAACTATTAAATCAAATGAAATCATTTCTTATTTGTGCCGTCACTATGATGTGCATTTTGCTTGTCTTCTAAAAAGAGATGATGAGGAACATGCGGAGGCATTTTTTGGAGATCATTTTTTTGCTTCTGTGACTGTTCATCGATGCAATATTCCGCGGACTCGAGCGAACTGGCTAAAAAGTCTTTGGCGAGGAATCCCCTTGAGTCTTTTGCGTAATGATAATCCAGCAATGATATCCTCTTTGAAACTTTTGGAGGGGCAATTTGATATCATTGTTTGTGATCATTACTTGATGTTTCAATATGCGAGTTTATTTAAAGTTCCTATTATTTTGCACCAACATAATATTGAATTTGTCATGTGGGAGCGTTATGCCGATGGTGAGTCTAGCTGGAAAAAGAAAATCCTCGCACGCCTAGAGGCACGGAGGATTCGTCGCTATGAGCGCAAAATTTGCCATGAGGCTAAATTTGTTTTAGCTGCTCCCAATGATATTGCCAAACTTCGTTCTTTGGCCCCCCACGCTCATTTTGTAGAGACATTGCATTTGGGGGATGAGCGTCAGCTGGAAATTCCCGTAAATTCATTTGAGGAGTTACCATTGCATTTGTTGACGATTGGGACTCTTTCTTGGGAGGCAAATCGCCATGGTTTGAAGTGGTTTTTAGAAAATGGCTGGCCAATTCTCAAGGAAAAGGTGCCAGAACTTCATTGGGATATTATTGGTCGGGGAGCAGATCAAGAATTGATTGATATCGTGAAGCAACTGGAAGGGGTGAGTTTAAAGGGATTTGCCGAAGATCTGACTCCCTATTATGAAAATACGCGTTTATTTTTAGCTCCTCTGACTTTTGGAAGTGGTATAAAAGTCAAAGTCATCAATGCCATGTATCGCGCTTTGCCTGTGGCGACGACCAGTATTGGTGCAGAGGGGATTGATGTGCGTCCAGATTTTCATCTCATTTGTGAGGATGATGCTGTGCTTTTGGCCGAAAAAATTGCTGAAATTATTTTAAGTCCTGAGCGTTTGTATTTAATGGGAAAGGCTGCCCGTAAATTGATGCAGAAAAAGTATACTTGGGATGTTGTCTTTAAAAATTTAGAAGAAGCCATTCAAAATACCTAGTTGCTGTTTCGTGAGATCTGCTTCTTTGGAGGAGGATATGTCGATTCTACGTTTTGGGCTAAAAGACTTCTTTTTAGTTTGAAAATTTTCGAGTACATTAAAGCCTTATGGAACGAACAAAGCGCTTGCAGGAACGGCCAATAACCAGTCTGCTCTTTTCTTTTTCTCTACCGGCCATTGTTGGTATTTTAGTGCAGTCCATGTACAACGTTGTGGATCGCATGTTTATTGGTAAATTTGTCGGACCTCTTGGCTTGGCCGGAGTAACCCTTTCCTTTCCTGTTATGCTTGTTTTTATGGCATTTGGGATGCTTTTTTCTCATGGTGCCGTCTCCTTGATTTCAATGAAACTTGGTGCCCAAAAGAGGGATGAAGCGAATACCATATTTAACAATGCCGTTCTGATCTTGTTGAGCAATCACACCCTTCTTTCTATTTTCGTGCTTTTTAATATTCCTCTTATCCTAAAGCTCTTAGGGGCAACGCCTGATATGTATCAGCATTCCTATGATTATTTGCAAATTGTTATTGCGGGGGCCGTTGTTTCCGCCATTTCTTTTGGTATGAATAATTTTATTCGTTCAGAGGGGAGTCCTAAAATTGCAATGGCAACTCAGCTTATAGGGGCAATTTTGAATGTTATTTTAGATGCGGTCTTTATTGCTGGATTTAAAATGGGGGTCAAGGGGGCGGCCATTGCGACTGTTTTAGCGCAAATTTGCTCTGCTCTTTGGGTTTTGACTTATTTTTTTAAGCGAGACTCTATTTTAAAGTTTGAATGGCAGAAAATGAAGCCGCAATTTTTTATCGTAAAGAAAATTTTAACCTTTGGGGCGCCTCTATTTTTAATGAATGTTGTCGGCAGTTTAATGCAATTTCTTTTTAATCGACAGCTCATTTTCTATGGTGGGGATTTGGCCGTTTCTAGTTATGGTATTATTCAAAGTGTATCCATTTTCATCATTATGCCGGTCATTGGGATTTCTCAAGGAATGCAGCCTATTGTGGGACATAATTTTGGAGCAAAGCTCTATCATCGAGTCAAAGAGGCTTTATTAAAAGCTAATATTATTGCGACTGTAATTGTTGTCTTGGGTTTTCTTGCTATTTTCTTTTGGTCCGAGGAAATTGCTGGCCTATATACGAGTCAGCATGGCGATTTTATTGTGAGTACTGGCAAGGCAATGCGGCTTTATTCACTTGCTATTTTCATGGTTGGTTTTCAAATCGTCACATCGACTTACTTTCAGTCTATTGGGCGTCCTTATTATTCTATTGGTTTAACTTTGACCAGACAGGCTCTGGCCCTTATTCCTTTATTATTCATTTTGCCGCGTTTTTGGGGATTGGAAGGGATTTGGCTTTCCACCCCCATTGCAGATATTCTTTCTGCGGTGGCTACTGCATTTTTTATTTTTAGAAGTTTGAGGCATTTAAAAGATGATTAATCGAATTATTGTAGATTTTGAAAAAATGGATGATCTATTTTGCGGGCTGGGGCAATTTTCTTGGCACTTGGCCAAGCAGTTAGATGGGCATAGTCATCTTGCTTTTGCGCTCTCGCCTCAGAGTCTCCAAAAATTTACCTTTCAAAGTCCCTGTTTGCCTTTGAAAAAAAGATATCGCCACAATTTGTTTCTTCCAGAGTGCCGTATTTGGCATGCAATTCATCAAGATGTTCGTATTTTCCCATCAAGCCGACACATAAAAAAGATTTTAACGATCCATGATCTAAATTTTCTTAGAGAGCATGCTGCTGATGAGAAAAGTATTGCTCAGTATAAGAAAAAGATGCAGCAGAAAATCAATGAGGCAGCGGCAGTCGTATTTATTTCTCGTTTTACACAAGAAGATGTGTTGAAACATTTTTCTATTCCTGCGTCAGTTGTCCAGAGAGTTATCTATAATGGAGTTGCTTTGGGGCAGGCTGAACCTGTTGCTCCTTCTTTGCCTCGTGAGTTTCCATCCCGTTTTCTTTTTACTATTGGGACAGTCTTGGAAAAGAAAAACTTTGCAAGCCTATTGGAGCCCTTACGGCGTCTGCCTGATGACATTGGACTTATTGTCGCAGGCAGTACTCATGGTGATTATGCCAATAAAATGCAGGAACTTGTAAAAAAATTGCGACTAGAGAAGCGAGTTTGCTTTTTGGGGAAAATTAAAGAAGAAGAGAAAATTTGGCTTTATGATCATGCTGCTTTATTTGTTTTTCCATCTTTACTTGAAGGATTTGGATTGCCTGTGGTCGAGGCGATGCAGCGAGGGTTACCAGTTCTTATTTCCTCTTTGACTTCTTTGCCGGAAATAGGGGGAGAAGAGGCGTTTTATTTTCGCTCCTTTGAGGCATCCGAAATGGTTCAAGACATTCGTGCCGCATTAGAACAAGGAAAAGAAACCCTACAGGATCGGTTGCAAAAGAGAGCAAGGGTTTTTTCTTGGAAACGAGCTGCTCAGGAATATTTAGAGCTTTATGAAGAGCTTTTAAAGACTTAATCTTTTTTAGCTAATTCATACAGCTTGCGATATTCTCCATTTTTTTCCATTAATTCTTGATGATGTCCTTCTTCGACCAATTCACCTTCTTTTAGAACATAGATGCGGTCAAAGTCTTGAATCGTGGAAAGACGGTGTGCCACGGCAATAACTGTCTTATCTTGCGAGAGTTCATCCAGTGCTTTTTGTACGACCTTCTCTGATTCATTGTCGAGGGCCGATGTGGCTTCGTCAAAAAGGAAAATATCGGGAGAGACCAAAAAGGCGCGGGCAATGGTAAGGCGCTGTTGTTGGCCACCTGAAAGACGTGTCCCACGGTCCCCAATTATAGTGTCAACTCCTTGAGGGAGCTTATTTACAAATTCGTCAGCATAGGAAACACGAAGAGCCTGCTGGATTTCCTCTTCACTGAATTTTTTTCCCACGCAAAGATTTTCGCGAATGGTGTCGTGGAAAAGAAAGATATCCTGACTGACAAGTCCAAAGAGGCTTCTTAGGTTTCCGAGTTTGACATTTTCAATGGGGGTTCCATCAATAAAAATGGATTCTTTTTGAACTTGATATAGGCGTAGAAGGAGGTTTATGAGGGTTGATTTTCCTGACCCGGAAAGACCAACCAGAGCAACCTTTTCTCCTTTTCTTATTGTCACATTAAGATTTTTGACAACATTCTGTTCACCATAGGAGAAGCTAAGATTTTTAACTTGTATTTCATTTTTGAAGGCTGAGGGAGTAACTGTTCCTTCATCAATTTCGTCTTCTTGTTCTAGCAGTTTGAAAATGCGGTCTCCGGCAGCAAAAGACTGGTTGAGTTTTACATTAGCCTGAGAAAATTTTCGGATAGGGTCCATAAGAAGAGCGAGTGCTGCTACAAAACGCACGAAGTCACCAACACTCATGGCTCCACTACTAATACGGTGATGAGCAAAAACGATGACTCCGGCAAAGGCAATCGCGCCTACAAATTCAACCAGAGGGTGGGCCAATTCTTCGACCATGGCAGTACGCATTTGGGCGTTAAAATATAGATTTTGGGCCCAGACAAAGCGTTCTTTGACGTAGCTTTGGATATTGAAGGCTTTGGCCATTTTTTGGCCAGCAATGCCTTCCGAGATATTATGAGTCATCCCAGAGAGCTCTTCCTGCACATCATGTTGATTGCGTTTTACGCGTTTGCCACTTGTTTGAAAGATAATAACAAATAGGGGAAGTACGCCGATGATTACAAACGTAAGTTGCCAGTCTGAAGCAAAGGCCATCCCGAGCATAATAATTGCGGTGAGGGGCTCACGGATAAGGTCGACGGCATTGCGAAAGCCCTGAGAGAAAGTTTGGGTATCATTTAAAATTGTCGAAATGAGATTGCCCTGTTTTGCCTTCGCATAGTAACTCATGGGAAGATTTTGAAGTTTGGAATAGATATTATTGCGAATATCACAAGTTGCGCGATCAACCACAAAGCGAATCCAGTAGAAATGAAAGAAGCGGGCAGGAAAATTTGCCAATGACAGAAGCAATAAGAGACCGGCCAACATAGCCACTTCTTCAAAGCTACTGCTTTTATCCAATCCTTTATCGAAAACTGGTTTAACCAATTTAACTTCCAGACCTTTAATGGAAGCGAGAACAAAAGAGAAAAGGACGGACCCCACTACTTTTTTCCAGTAGGGTTTGAGATGAGGCAAAAGATTGAGCCAAAAACGGTACATATTGAATTCCTAAATTAGATGAGTTTGTAGTTCTTGTATTCCCCAATGCGATAGCCTGTTGCTCGCTCTAGCAAATCGGCCAGTATGAGGTTGATGTCTTTTATTTTAAAATCGAGTGGAAGTTCATGCATATTGATTTCATTGCGATGTTCTTCAATCCATTTTTTGAGAACTTGGGGATGAGTCTCTTTAAAAGGGCGGATACCCCAGATCTTTTTATATTGAAATTGTTCTTTCTTTTCGAAGTCTTTGCCGTGATAGAGTTTATCCATGGCCTTGACTTTTTTCGCCATAATTTGTTCTTTTCTGGCCCAGCCATAATGGTGCACTGACGCATCAATAAGTTTGCACTTGAGTTTAGAATCGTCTTGGTGACGAAAGCCTTGCGCATCTAAATGGCTGCGAATTCCCAGATTGTTGCGGATTAAGCGAACTTCTCGTCGATAAATCCGACGAGTGTAGAGTAGAGCATCCACATTGCCATAGAAATGAAGATACTTGTATACAAGCCCGTCTAAGTTAGAGTTGTTCTCCATTAACTTGATGCCTCTTTCTATTTCAGGGAAATCTTTTTCGTGAAGAGCCTCATCTCCTTGGATGTATTGACAGTATTTTCCGCGACAGGCTTCGAGGGCAATATTTGTTTGTTGAGATAGGATGAGTCCTTGACTGGTGACTTCAGGATCCCAGTGCGATTTGAGGAAGACATAGCGATCACCTTTCAGATTATCGCGCAAGTATTCGTAAGTACCATCATCCTTTTCTCGATTGGGATCATCGTATCCCACATTGATGACAACCTCGTCACAGATTGGATCAATGCTTTGCACACTTTCCAAAATTGGGTACCCCAAACTGAGACCATTTTTAATGAATGTAAAACCTGATATTTGCATTATTCTTCCTTTATATTCTGCAGAATTAAATTTATACTCTGCTTTATCTTGAAGGACAAGATTTTAGGGAGGCAAGATGACAAAGAGAATTGCATTAATTACTGGAGCGACTTCGGGAATTGGGCTAGAGACAGCTCGACTTTTTGCCCAAAATGGAATGAAACTTATCATTACAGGGCGTCGCAAAGATCGCCTTCAAGTAGTTGCAGAGGAGCTTGCTCTGTTAACTCAAATCCATACCCTTTGTTTTGATGTCAGTGATAAGGAAGCGACCCAAATAGCTTTGTCTCAGCTTCCTCCAGATTTTAAAGAAATTGATATTCTCATCAATAATGCTGGTAATGCCTATGGTATGGATGGGGCAGATTCTGCAAAGTTATCAGATTGGGAGAAGATGATTGATATCAACGTCAAAGGACTTCTCTATGTTACGCATTTTGTGACAGAAGGTATGATTCAAAGAAATAGAGGGCATATCATTAATTTAGGCTCAATTGCCGCTAAAGAAGTTTATCCCAAGGGAAGTGTTTATTGTGCTTCCAAGCATGCGGTGGATGCTTTTACTCGTGGTTTGCGGCAAGATCTCAATCCTTATGGCATTAAAGTTGCGGCAATTCATCCTGGTCTTGTGGAAACAGAGTTTTCTTTGATTCGCTTTGAGGGGGATGCTGAAAAAGCGAAGAAGGTCTATGAGGGTATGGAACCTTTGAGAGGAAGAGACATTGCTGAGGCAATGCTTTTTATGGTGACAAGGGCCCCCCATGTGAATATTGCAGATTTACTAATATTGCCTACGGCCCAAGCTTCTGCAAGCTTAGTAAAGCGAAAGTCTTAGTTTATTTATAACTGGCCATCTCAGACAAGAGTAGCTCATCCATCTTTTCAATATCTTCTGGCGTAATGATGATATCTTCGGTAAGAGGATGAGCTTGCTGTGCTGTTTTGAGATTTTCAATATCCTCATTGGCAAAAACACTAATTGGCTGCGGCCGTTTGATTGTTTGAGCAATGTCTTCCCAAATTGTATCCATGTAATACAGATAACAGCTACTACCATCATAAAATTGACAAGCTTTTTGGGAATAGCCTTTCATGGCAAAAGATTTATGCAATTCGAGCGATAGAAAGCTTGCTAATTGTAGAAATTCTAGGGGAGGGAAATAAGCATAATTACTAGAAATGCGATCAAGTGTCTGATGAGCTTCCTCATAACTTCCTTTGCGGGATAGGAGCGCCGCTTTATAAAGTATACTTTTATCGTATTTTTGAGTCACTTGATAGCGTGATACATATTGAAGTCCCTCATCCCACGCTTCGAGTAGCCAGGCGAGAGGGAGAATTCTTTGAATCGCATTTTCTGAAGAAGGAATTCGCTGCAGGGCCAATTTAAAGTGGCCATAAGCGAGTTCATATTTTTTATCCTTGAGATAGAGATTACCTCTTATATTTTCAGAGTTAGCAGATTCCAGTCCATCTAAAAAGTTCATCGTCATGTCATAGTTACCTTGACGATAATAAACATAGGCGAGTAGATTTTTAATCTGGCTATTGGCAAACATTTCGGGTTCAATATCGGCAACATGGGGAATCACGAGTTTTTCTTGATTTGCATAAATACCAAGTTTAAGCCAGAGAAGCATTTCTTCAGTTGTTGTGACCTGTCCAAAAAGGGAAGTGAAGTAGTCGGAAGCAAATATGAGTTCTGGTTGTAGCTTCATGGCCAAAAGTGAGTTAATCCAGAAGTTGTTATTTTTTGAGAAACGTTCGGTGTGGATAAGACAGCGCGGGGCTTCTATCCTTAGTTTGTCTTTTTCATCCAAAATAATATAGTTCATGAGCTTTAAAAGGCATGTTTGCTTTAATGTGTTGGGAAAATGGGTTTCGATTGATTGAATATTTTCCAATGATGCTTTGTAATTTCCTTCGATAAATTCAATAACGGCTAAATAGCGCCATTTCACAACTTCCATTTCTTTTTCAGGATATTCTATTTGATGAAGCTGTGAGCGCGCGATCAGAGTATTGCCGTTGAGTAAGGCGTATTTGGCATTAACGAGATTTTGATAAATTTTTTGAAATTTATTAAAACGGTTTATTTCTTTGATTTCTTCAAAGGCATACGCTTTATAGTTGTCGCCATCTTTGGCAAAAAGCCAAAGAGATGCTGAAAAAATGAATAGGCAGAGCAGGAGTTTTTTTACCACTACAATCCTTTTTTTAAAAAAAGAACATTCTCATAAAATTTATCGGAGTTTTGCCGATAAATTTTATAGTAGTTTTAGAATTTGGAGTTCTATGAACTTGTTATTACCGATAATTATTTTCGCTGTTCTATTTTCTTTGCCTCCACAAGTCGAGGCGCAAGATGAGGGACCATTCCCTCTTGGGCAGATTATTCTGCAGTCATTAATTCCTCATGAGAGCGAAGATATTTTTGAAGGCCTATCACAAGAAAGAGCGGGTAAAGAGTCTGTTTTTGTAACACAAGCTGATTTAAGTTATAAAGCCGCAATTAAGCAGTATGAAGGTTTTATTGCAGAAGGAAGAGAGTTAGATCAGTTTTGCTACATGGATTCCATGTTGACCTATAAAAGTCCTTTTGATCTTTATCAAGCCAAACGTTCTATTTTAGCAACATTGCAATATTTGGGGTTGGACATCACTATCTCGGCAATTGCGAGCTATGCTCGCAGGCAGGGATTTGAGGAAGAGGAATTTAAAAATTTAGCGAATAATCTAGTGGGTTCATATTGTTCTCAAAATTTAACTGTCATTAGCCATAAGCATTTGACTCGTAATTTGATTCGTCGTTTTTCAGACGAGCGAGAATTGAGTATTCCCAATATTGAAAATAATCCTTACTTTTCCGACTTGATGAGAACAATGAGTAATAGTTCTCAGCAGCGCGAAAAAGAATTTGTTGTTTCCTTGAATCTTTTTAAGGCATTTTGTTCTTGGGGCAATGATCCTGAAAATTTGAGACTACTTGTTCCCTTAGTTCGCGATCCCGTCATTATGTCTTATGTTTTTCGACATTTGGAAGGAAAGCAGTTAGCTTGGGATTACACTGATAACAAAATTGAGTTGCTGGACCGTAATGATACTGTTCGGGTTGCTTGCGATGGCAAAATTTGTCGCAATGGAACTGAGCTTGAGTTTTTCAATTTATTTCCTCGTTCCGCAGGGTCTTTGGCGCTTAAGGATGACCTGAATAAGGTTTATTGCCATGAGTTTCGCAATGCGGATTATCAGTTGCGCAATCAAGTTCCTGAAATTGTAAAAGTGATTGATGAGACAAGTTTGGAAGAACAGCGTTTTCTGCGGACTCAGTTTATGGCCTTGATTACTAAAATTCCAGATTTGATGATTGGTTTGGATCAATTTAAAGATGCGCATGCTCTGTTTCGTTCTGGTATTGATACAACATGGACTCGTTGGGCGAGCTCTCTTGTGGAGAGACAAGCCTCGGCAAATCTATTTTATGAAGAGCCACTACTTGTTGAAATTTTGGATCGCCATAATTATTTTCAGAGTTGGAATCCATATTTTAAAGTTATTTTTGAAGTTAAGTTAGGTGAGTTTGATAAGGCTCTTTCCATTGTGGATAAATCAACTCTTAAGTTTGATTTTATTCTCGACAAATCTTTTCTGGCTTGGTCTCGCAAAGAATATGGGCGTGCCATTTTTGAAAGTAATGATGAGCTGCGTGAAAATATTGTTAAGCGTTTTATGCTTCGTTTAGAACCCGTGATGAGTAAATTAGATCGTCGTCTTCTTGTAAAGCCTTGGCGTGGAGAGGGCCCAACTCGTCTTATTGCAGTAGAACTTTTAGAGCAATTAGTTCTTTATCAAGGGAATTACTTTAAAGTGGACTCTAACGAGAAAGTAAAGATTCCTATTGAATTTCATTATGGATTATTTGCCTTGAGATTTTTGCATACCCAAAAACAATTTTCAAAGCCTTGACGAATGCAAAACTGCCATTATATTTCTGTAGCAAACCAAGGTGTTATCTCGGATAAGTCATTATGTCGGTTGAAAAAAAGAATTCTAAGCAGAAGAAAAAAAATATCAAAATCGTTGATGCGGTTTGGGTCGATGAATCTCAGGAGGAGATGACATCTTCTCTTGTTAAGGATGACGCTATCTATGATGAATCAGCTTTTGAAACGAGTTGGGAAGAAGTAGGGGCAGAGTCTGAGCCTGATGCAGATATCATTGTCATGCCGGAGGATATCGGAGAAGAAAATTTTCTTCCCGTTGTTGCTCCTGAGCGTTTCTTGGTTCCCCAAGAATTTCCGGGCGAGGACAATTTTAGGCGCTATCTGCGAGAAATTGCGCGCTATCCTCTGCTCTCTAAAGAGAGAGAGCAGTTTCTTATTAAACAATTGACTGAAACAGGTGATATTGATGTGGCCAAAGAATTGGTGCGTTCCAATCTTCGTTTGGTCGTAAAAATAGCAATGGAGTATCGCAATGCGTATTCCAATGTGATGGATCTTATTCAAGAAGGAAATATTGGTTTGATGAAGGCCGTTTCGCGCTATGATCCCGAAAAAGGGGCCAAGCTTTCCTATTATGCTAGTTGGTGGATTAAGTCTTATATTTTAAAATTCATTTTAGATAATTTTCGTTTAGTTAAGGTGGGAACCACCCAAGAGCAGAAAAAACTTTTTTATAATCTGATGAAGGAGAAAGAACGCCTACAAAAAATGGGAATTAATCCCAATGTGAAGCTTATTTCTTCTAATTTGGGCGTTTCAGAGAAGGCCGTCGTTGAGATGGAGCAACGTTTAGGTGAGGGAAGCTCCGACTTAAGTCTTGAATATAATTCAGATGATGAAGAAGATGGTGCTAGCTTGCTCAATATTTTGGCCAATGAGGGGCGATCTCCGGAGTCAGAATTAGAAGAATCTTGGGATGTGGGAGTTCTAAAAGAGAATTTAGCCAATTTTTTGGCCACACTCAAGGAAAGGGATCGCCAAGTATTTGAAAAGAGACTTCTTTCTGAAGTCCCAGAGACTCTTCAGTCCATTGCCGAAGAATACGGTGTCACTCGCGAGCGTATTCGCCAAATTGAGGATCGCCTTTTAAAGAAATTAAAGGTTTACATGAGTGAATTTATTAGATAAATATTGATCATTCACAAGGATTTACCTCAGGATAGGACGCATTGAAAATATATGGTCTTTGTGAAGAATGCGATCTTGTTTTGGGGAATACAATTTGGAGCGATCAATGATCACAAAAGAAAGAGCAAAAGAAATTGTTGCAAAGTTTGGAAAAAATGAAAATGACTCTGGTTCTACAGAAGTTCAAATTGCACTTTTGACAGAAAGAATTCAGAATTTAACTCCTCACTTTCAAGCTAACAAAAAAGATTTTCATTCAATGAGAGGCTTGTTGAAGATGGTTGGACAAAGAAGATCTCTTCTTCGTTATTTGAGAAAAACGAGCGAAACTCGTTACCAAGAAACAATCAAAGAACTTGGTCTAAGAAAATAAAAAAAAAATATATATCACCCCGAGGGAGTCATTCAGACTCCCTTTTTCATTAATGGGAGCAACATGAATCGTAACAAAAAAGAATTTCGTCTTGATTATGGTGGAAAGGAAGTCATTTTAGAAACTGGCCGTTTGGCCAAGCAAGCAGATGGAGCTGTGCTTGTTAGCTGTGAGGGGACGCAAGTTCTGGTAACAGTTTGCTCCGCAAAGGAAATCAAAGATGGCCAAGACTTTTTTCCTTTGATGGTGGATTACCGTGAAAAGTATTTTGCCGCAGGAAAATTTCTTGGTGGATACATAAAAAGAGAAAACCGTCCAGGCACGGCCGAAACGTTAAATGCGCGTTTGATTGATCGTCCTCTTCGTCCTCTTTTCCCAGAAGGCTATATGGCCGAGACTGTTGTGCAAGCAACTGTTTATTCTTATTCAAGAAATGCTGACCCTGAAGTTCTTGCTGGTCTCGGAGCTGCAGCGGCCCTTGCTATTTCTGATATCCCATTTGGTGGACCTTTGGGTACCTGTAAGGTGGGAATGATTGATGGAAAATTTAAACTCAATCCTGAAGTTGATGAGTGGGAAAACTCTGATCTTGAGTTGGTTGTTTCTGCAAGCCCTGATGCGATCTTAATGGTGGAAGGTGAAGCAAATGAAGTTTCAGAAAAAACACTTCTTGAAGCTTTGGATTTTGCTCATAACCATATCAGAGAATTTTGTAAACTCGTTGATCAAATGGTTAAAGAGTGTGGCAAGACTAAACGCGAATTTATTTCAGCAGAGCCGAACACTAAATTGATGGACACCACTCGTAGTCAGTTTTCACAAGCTGCACGCGATTGTTTGAACATTGTTGATAAGCTTGCGCGTCAAGATGCAGTTGCTGCTTTAACTAAAAAGTTAGCTGTGGCGATTGAGCAATCTCCTGCCGACTTTGGTTTGACCGAAGGTGAGGATTTCAAAAAAGAAGCCTTCAAAGCGGTTGACGGACTTTTGTATGAAATGATGAGAAAAGACATTGTTGCCGAAGGCAAGCGTATTGGTGGTCGCGCTCTTGATCAAGTTCGCCCTATTGATACAGAAGTTGATCTTTTGAACAATGTCCATGGTTCTTCTCTTTTTACTCGTGGCGAAACTCAAGTTATGGCCGCAGTAACAATCGGTGGAGAAGAAGGTGATCAAGTTGCTGATCGTTTACACGGTGCTGATCGTCAGAAATTTTATTTGCATTATACTTTCCCTCCTTTTTCAGTGGGCGAGGCTCGTGGCTATCGCGGGGTTGGCCGTCGTGAGTTGGGACATGGAAATTTAGCAGAGCGTGCTCTTAAAAAAGTTCTTCCTAAAGATGATTTACACTATACCATTCGCGTTAACTGTGAAGTTCTAGAATCCAATGGTTCTAGCTCTATGGGATCAGTTTGTTCTGGTTCTATGGCCTTACAAGACGCTGGTATTAATTTAAAAGCCCCTGTTGCCGGTGTGGCCATGGGACTTGTTAAAGAGGGCGATAAGTTTGCTATTTTGACAGATATCTTGGGTGATGAAGATCACTTGGGTGATATGGATTTTAAAGTTGCCGGTACAACTGAAGGTATCACCGCTATTCAGATGGACATCAAAATTGCAGGTCTTTCTCGTGAGATCATGGAGAATGCTCTGACTAAAGCTAATGCTGGTCGTATGCATATTCTTGGTGAAATGAGCAAAACTATCAGCGTGGCTCGTGATCGCGTAAAAGATTATGCACCTCAAATTCAAGTTTTGAAAATTAAGCCTGAAGACATTGGTGCATTGATTGGTCCTGGTGGGAAAAACATCAAAGGAATCCAAGAAGCTTATAAGGTAACGATCAATATCGAAGAAGATGGAACTGTTAAAATCTTGGGAAGCAATGCTGAGCAAATGCAAGATTGTGTGAAGCTGGTTGACCTCCAAATGAATGGGCCAACTGTTGGTTCTATTTATGAAGCGGAAGTTGTTTCCATTAAAGAATATGGTTCTTTCGTTGATATTGCTCCTGGTGTTTCAGGTTTGGTTCACGTCTCTGAATTCTCTGATGAGAGAGTTAATGATCCTGCTGACTATGTTGCTGCTGGCGACAAGTTCAAAGTTAAGGTTCTTGAGTACGATAAAATGGGCCGCTTGAAATTGAGTTTTAAAGCAGTTGAGTCTTTGAAGCCTAAAGCCAAATAATTAGAGCTTAAAATAGGAAAGGAGGCTTTTGCCTCCTT